>JAYYRS010000273.1:0-4892 GCA_036126975.1 Myxococcota bacterium | reverse complement strand
TCCTGTTCCAGCATCTGCCGCATCCGGTGGCCGTGGCCCAGGAGATGGCCCGCGTGACGAAGACGGGTGGGCGGGTCGTAGTGGTCGACACCGATGACTCAGCCATCCTGGTCGAGCCGCCGGTGCCGGGACTGGAGGAGGTCATCCGGGGTTCGCAGGTCGGTCAGGCCCGGATGGGCGGTGACCGGCTCGTGGGACGGAAGCTGCGCCGCATCCTTCATGAAGCCGGCCTCGTGGACATCGAGGTCCAGGTCGTGCCATTCACCAGCGACATGGTGGGCATGAAGACCTTCGCGGACATCTGCCTGGGGTTCAAGGCGATGATCGTCCCACCAGAGATCATGGCTCCCGAGGCGGTCCAGGCCACCTTGCGGGAGGTCTACGCGCTCGCAGACGACCCGGGGTCCTGGGCCCAGACCCTCGCCTACATGGCGGTTGGCCGCGTTCCCTGAGGAGGGGCCCGACGGTCCAGCGTGCTGCCTGTCGCCGTCGCCACGGCGGCGGGAGCGCGTGCACAGCGACGGGGTGGGGTGCCGTCAGAACAGCTGTGTGAAGCCGAGCTGCCCACCTCTGCCCGCCTGGGCGACCCAGGGGCGTAGGAGGCGGCGGTCGTTCCGTCCATGCAGCGCGAGCATCGTTGCATCGAAGCCGAGGAGGAAGATTCCGTTCAGGGCCACCGCTTCACCGAGGCCGGCCTTCATGGGGTCGGCGTCGTCGATGCCGCGTTGTCGAAGCCATGCCCCGGCGGTGATGTATGCGATGTCGATGCCCGCATTCACCGCGAGGACGACGCGCGTGCGGTGCGAGGCGAGAAGGGTGTCGGGCCAGTCTGCGCCAGCCGGCTGTCTTGCACCCCCTGCGAGGCCCAGACCGGCGATGCCGAGATTCACGGTGTTCCAGGCAAGATTTCCGATGTGGAAACCACGCCATCGCGGGTCTTCCGCCACCGCAGCTCCGACCCCTCCCACCGCCATGTTCCCAACGGCCCACCCGCCGAGAACGGACATGCCCCGTCGGTCCGTGCGACGCCGCACCTCATCATGCAGGCGGACGGCCTCCGGACCTGGGTCTGCCGGCGCGGCCCGGGCGGCCCCGCCCATGGCGAGGGCGAGGGCCACGGGCGCGGTGTGAACCATCCTCACCGCGGGTAGATCTGGGGGTCGGAGTCATCCTGGTCGCCACACTCGTCCGTCCAGTCGTCGCCGTCGGAGTCGACACCGGACTGGACACAGAAGGTCCGTGCGGTGCCTTCGATGTCGTTGCCGCTCGACCACTGCTCATACACCATGTTCTCCGTTCCCTGGCCCAGACCCAACGCGTTGTCGGTCCAGCCGTCGTCCGACAGGTCGTACGCCGTGTCGGTCGTGCCATCGCCACAGCTCACGCCTACGATGCCGTCGGGGATGTTGCTCGACTCATGCGACATGTGGACGATCCCGTCCTCATGGAACACCACGGTCGCAGTGACCGTCTGGGGCCCACTGCTGTACTGGCACACGTCCCGGTAGTACACGCCCACGGCGTCTCCGTGGTCGTACCAGTAGACCGTGCCGCAGCCGCCTCCAGACGCCGGCCGGAGGTCGTCCCACATGGCGGCCGCGCCGGTGTGGCTCGCGAAGGCCGAGGAGGACTCGGAGTAGGACGAGGTGCCGGAGCTGAAGGTGATCAGGCCGTTGCTGGAGATGTTGAGGCTCGTGTATGTGGTGCCGCAGAAGTCGATGCTGGCGCTTGAGAAGGAGACCGTGTCGTAGCTGTCGTCGGAGAGGGACAGGGACGTCGGAGAATCGGTGTCGGCAGTGTCGATGTCTCCATCGCAGTCGTTGTCGACGCCGTCGGATGTGTCTTCCCACGGGTAGGGGAAGATCATGTTGTCCGTGTCGTCGCAGTCGTCGCCGCCGACGCTGGTTGCGGCGAAGCCGTCCCGGTCGACGTCGTCAAGGTCTGCGCCATCGCAGTCGTCGTCGATGCCGTCGTAGGCCGTCTCCGAGGCATCTGGATTGATGGAACCGTCGGAGTCGTCGCAATCCGAGGGGTTGTCGGCGTAGCCGGATCCGGCAACGGCGCCTGAGCAGGAGAGGACGGGGGTCCCGGTCATGTCACCGTAGCCGTCCGCGTCGCTGTCGATCCACGAGTACGAGGCGTCGACCGTATCGGTGTCATCATCGTCGACGAGCAGGTCGCAGTCGTTGTCGACCCCATCGCAGACCTCGTCGGCGCCAGGGTTGGAGTCGGCGTCGTTGTCGTCGCAATCCGTCCCGGCGTCGTAGCCGGTCGGTGGAGAATCACTTCCGTAGCCGTCGCCGTCGTAGTCATACATGCACTCGCCCGCCGTCGCGTCGATCGCCGAGCCGGGGTAGGTGCTGTCGTCGAGGTCGTCGCAATCGTCTGCGATCCCGAACCCGTCTTCGTCAAGGTCATCGTCGAGGCTGGAGAGGTCACAGTCGTTGTCGATGCCATCGTACGGGACCTCGGTCTCGCCGGGGCTGACCGTCGCATCCGTGTCGTCGCAGTCACCCTCGTCTGGGGCGTAGCCATCGCCGTCGCGATCGACGGTCGGACAGAGCCCGCCCGCGATGCCCGGGGTGCACGCGTCCTGGCCCGGCCCGTCTGCTTCGGACACGCACCAGAAGTTGCCATTGTCGTTCAGGATGCCGTCGATGCCGTACGAGTCCAGCTCCATGGACGCATTGTCGGGGTCCGGGAAGTCGACGCCCCCATCCCATGCGACCTCGTCGATGAGCGCATCGCCGGCCCAGATGCGCAGGCTGTCCGCCTCGTTGCTCAGCCGGATGCCGGTGTAGACGTAGTCGACGGGGATGTTGCCGTTGGTCGCAACGTCGGCGTTGAGGCCGAGCACCAGGTGACCGCCGGCGGGGACCTCGAGGGGTCCTCCCGCATCGATGAGATGGCTTTCGTCGCCATCGTCTGAAGTGATGGTCAGCCCGTCGATGTCGACGGCATCGCCACCCGGGTTGTGCACCTCGAACCATTCGCCCCGGGTGTCGCTGACGGACCCGGGATTGTTCATGATCTCGGTGATGATCAGGGTCGCCTCGTCCCATCGCTCCTCATCCGCAACGCCATCGCAGTCATCATCGACCCCGTTGCCCGGTACTTCCTCTGCATCGGGATTGATGGCGCTGTCTGCATCATCGCAGTCCAATGCGTCGGGGCCGCATGCGAGGTAGCCGTCGCCGTCGGCATCGAAGCCTTCGTCGACCTGCCCGTCACCGTTGTTGTCGACTCCATCGCACTCCTCGGCGTCGAGACAGTCGGGCGTGCCGTCCCCGTCGGTGTCTGGGGAGTCCTCATCGACCAGCCCATCGCCGTCGTTATCGACGCCGTCGCACTCCTCGGTGTCGATGCAGTCGGGCGTGCCGTCCTCGTCGGTGTCGGGGTAGCCGTCATCGACGATTCCATTGCAGTCGTCATCGACGCCGTTGCAGAGCTCCGACGCGCCTGGGTAGACCGAGGCGTCGGCATCATTGCAGTCCTGCGATTCGTCCCAGCCGTCACCATCCGCGTCGACCGTCGCGTCGGTGTCGTCGTCGGGCAGATCGAACGGCGCGTCCCCATCTCCGGTGTCGGCGATGGGGTCCTTGTCGCCACAGGCAACGAGCATGGCGAGGCTGAGCGGCAGCATGGCGAGGCGGCGGGTGCTCATGGTTCTCCTTGGGGGGCCGGTGGTCGGGGCGCCTGCGCGCCGCGTCCGATCGGGCCCGGTTCCTTGCGGTTCACGAAACGGGTCGGCATACGGTACCCGGGCCCATGCGGCCCGGCACCTGTTCTCGTGCCCGGATGGCACGGGCTTGTCCATGATAGACGCATGCGGTTTTGTTGTAGAGGTGCTTTACCGTGGGTTTTCGGGGCCTGCCGGAGGGGTGGGGTCGCCCGCGGACGAGGCGGTGGGTTCCGAAGGCGCCGGGGAAGGCATTGCCGGCGCACGAGCGCCCATTGAATCTGGTCCGCCTGGCGCCTGTGCATCCGCAGCGCGGGCTGGCTCGGTCTGGGCAAGGGACCGTGCCACCGCGATCGCCTGGTCGAGGCCCGGTTCCTGCAGGGCGAGGAACAGGAGGACCTCGCGGCGCGCCTCATGCAGCGCGTGGCCCTCGATCTGGGGATCGTCCGACCACAATCCCCCGATGTTGAGTCGCTGGCGCGCCGCATCGGAGCTGCCACGCGTCAGGACGTCGAACTGCCCTGGGTCGTAGACGCTCCCCACCATGACGCGGAAGTCGCTGGGGGTGCCGACCGGATCCAGCCGGTGTCGGAGGAAGAAGAGGCTGTCGGCGAAGAGTGCTTCCTGTCGCGGTGTGAGGGTTCTCAGGAAACCGTTCTCGGCGTCGAGGATGGAACGCAGGCCCTCCATTCGCAGGGCCAGCAGTTCGCGCTCCCGCTGTCCGCCTGCCCGAAGCTGCTTGAGACGCTCCGTTGCGTCGCCCATCTCGGGCGCATCGACGCCGGCGCCGCTGGACAGTGATGTCCAGATGCTCTCGTAGACGTCGTTCTCCTCCGCGCGAGAGGCGGCGATGATGTCCCGCTCGGCGGCGGTCAGGCGTGCGGCCCGCTCAGCAGCGGTTCGTCGAAGTGCGTCGAGGCGAGCCAGCTGATCATCGGTCAGCCGCATGTGGCGCAGCCAGATCAGGATCCGCACGCGTTGCTGCTCGGGCGTGACGGCGGGCAAGGCGGGGGAATCGTAGAGAAGCTGGTAGAGCGGAGGCTGGGTCTGCCGGTCAAGCGCCGCCACGGCCGCGGCCGTGGGCAAGGGGGTCGCTTCGGTGCCGCCGCAACCGATGGCGAGGGCGAGCAGCGCGGGGGCGGAGGCAGGACGCATCCCGAGGAGCGTACCGGCTGTGCGTCGTCGTGTCTTCCACATCGGGTCGGGCCGGACG
>JAYYRS010000272.1:0-17597 GCA_036126975.1 Myxococcota bacterium | reverse complement strand
GTTGAAGCGGCCCTGGTTGATCATGGCGTCGACGGCGACGGCCGTCTTGCCCGTCTGCCGGTCACCGATGATCAGCTCACGCTGGCCACGGCCGATCGGCACGAGCGAGTCGACGGCCTTGATGCCGACGCGCGACCGCTGGTCGCTGTTGATCGGGCCCTTGCCGTCGATCGGGTTGCCGAGCGCGTCGACGACGCGGCCGAGGAGGGCGGGGCCGACCGGGACCTGGACGATCTTGCCGGTCCGCTTGACCGTATCGCCCTCCTTGATGTTGAGGTCCGAGCCGAAGATTGCGGCTCCGACGTTGTCCTCTTCGAGGTTGAGAACCATGCCCTTGAGGCCCCCGGGGAACTCGAGGAGCTCACCGGCCATGGCGCTCTCGAGCCCGTGGAGACGTGCGATGCCGTCTCCCACGCTCAAGACGGTGCCGGTCTCACTGACCTGCACCGTGGCCTCGTAGTTCTCGATCTGCTGCTTGAGGATCTCGCTGATCTCGTCGGCGCGGATGCTCATCGGAGGACTCCCAGGGCGGCCCATTGGGGGGCCTGCCGTCGATTCGGGGACTGAAAGAGAGGAACCAGGAAAAGAAGAAGGAGGGAGGCGCTCAGGCCTCTGCGGCCTCGACACCGCCGTTGCCGGCGATCAGCGAACGCTTCATCGCGTCGAGCCGGGCCCGCACGCTCGCGTCATAGACCTTGTCGCCTACGTGTGCGACCAGACCGCCGATGAGGTCGGCGTCCACGGACCAGGTCACTGCGACCTGCTTGCCCGTGGCCTTGGAGAGGGCGGCCTGGACCTCGGCCTGCATCGCGGCGTCGAGCGCCCGGGCCGTCTGCACCTCGGCCTGCACCCGCCCGGCCAGTTCGTCCGCCATCCGGCTGTATGCAGCCAGGATGCCGTCGAACTCGAGGAACCGCCCCTTGTCGATGACGAGCCGCAAGAAGTTCGCGGTCAGCGGGTTCAGCTCGAGCTTCCCAAGCACGGCATCTACGATGGCGCGCTTCTGCACACCCGTCACGCCCGGATTCTCGAGCGCAGCCCGGAGCTGGCCATCCCCGACGTCGAGCACGGTCGCGAACGCACCGAGGTCCGCCCCCAGCGCATCGACGATGCCATGCTTCTGGCCGATCTCCGCCAGGGCGCGGGCGTAGCGGCGCGCCAGTGCAGCCTCAGCCATGGGACACCTCCGAGCCTTCCTGGACGGAAGCGAGGAATGCGCGGGTCAGTCGGACATGGTCGTCATCGGTGATGGAGCCGACCACCTGGTCGGCGGCGAGCTGGACGGCGAGCTCGGCGGCGTGCCGGCGCAGCCGCTGCCGCGCACGCTCCGCCTCCGCCTGCACCGTCCGCGCCACGTTGGCACGGAGGGCCGCCGCCTCGATGTCTGCCTTTTCGATGAGCAGAGCGCGCTCTGCGGCAGCTTCGGTCTCGGCCTCCTGCCGCATGGTGGCGAGCTGTCCTTCGAGACCAGCCAGCCGGGTCTCCAGTGCGGCATACCGCTCCCGTGCGGCTGCCTGGGCCCGGTCGGACGCCTCGATGGCTTCCCGGATGTTGGCGGCCCGACGGATGAGCCCGTTCCGTACGAGCTTGCGGGTCACGAACCCGAGAACCCCGAGGAGAATGACGAGGTTCAGCGCGTGCAGCCCGATCTTCTCGAACGGGATCCCGCCGTCGCCCCCCGCGAGCGCGACTCCGGAAGCGGCGAGGAGCGGCGTGAGCGCAGCCACATTGGACATCGTGGTCTTCAACATGGTCCTCATCCGACCGCCGCGGTCTTGCCCAGCACCTGGCCGGCGATGTTGCCCGCGAGCGCGCGAGCGGTGTCTTCGAGTCCGGCGCGCGCCGCATCGGCCTCGGCCTGGATGCTGGCCCGAGCGGCTTCGACCTCGGCATCCGCTTCCGCGCGAGCAGCGGCAAGCCGTGCATCGACCTCCGCCTCCGCCTCTGCGCGCATGCGACTCCGAAGCTCGATGATCTGGCCGCGCGCAGCCTTGAGCTTCTGCTCGTAGTCGGTGCTCAGCTCGACGATCCGGGCCTCCAGTCCCTTGGCTTCCTCCGCGCCGCCCTCCATCGCCTCGAGCCGCTCGTCCAGGTACTGGAGCATGGGCTTGAAGATGATGAAATACAGTCCGAGGATCGTGACCAGGAACGGGATCGCCGACAGCGCCGTCATCACGGGATTCGGCATGATTTCCATGGCCACTCCAGCGGGGATCGGACGAGAGGTCGACCGGGTGACCCGCACGTTGTGTCCAGGACCCGGGCCCGGGAGCTCCGCGCGGTTGCCGCGGGCCCCGGAAAGGGCGCCGACGTATCCGTTGCACAAGGGCGCGGCAACCGGGCCGGGGGGGTTCGTTGATTCCCTCCGACGAGCGGCCCGCACCGGGGTCTTCGACGCGTCTTCTCAGAGGTCGAAGGCGAGGGTCAGCTGGCCGGTCGTATGCCCCAGCGTCGTGGCCGCCACGACCGCCCGGTCGACCACCTGCGCCCGATGCACGCCAAGGTCATATCGAGCACCCATCCGAACACCGGCATCGAACCGGTACTCACACCCGCCGCCCACGCGGCCGCCCAGGCCGAACAACCGCGCGCGGTCCTCATCCGCGACGTCCTGCCACGCCGCCTGCTCCTTGGGCGTCCAGGCATCCGAGGTGTAGGACACGACGGGCGCAACGACATGAAGGCCGATCCCGGCCCAGGGCTGCAGGGCTGGACCGGAGCGACCCTGCGGGTACCAGCGGACGTCGGCAGACGGGCGGAGCGTTGTCACTCGCCGGTTCGTCACGAGGTCGTCACCGCCGGCAGGGTCCGGTGTCCAGGTGCGCGTCCGTCGGCTGGCCATGGCGAAGCCGAAAAGCCAGCCCACGTGGTCACCTGCGACGCCGGCCCACGCCGTGACCGGAGGCCGAAGCAGTCCATCTGCCTCGCCCACGCCGAGACCGGTGGTGCGACCTTCATCGACTGCGACGAGGTCGGTGCGGCCAACGGGCGCCACGTCAACGCCTGCCATGCCTCCCGCGAATGCGGAAGAGAGGAAGACGAGGAAGACGACGGCACCGGGCATGGCTGGAGACTACCCCGACCCACGCCCGCACGGCAGCAGCGCCTGTCGCGTCCCTCCGCCCCGAGCGTCGCTCGCCGCGCCGGCGAGGCGCCGGGACCGATCAGCCGTGGACCGTGTCGTATTCGGCGAGAGACTGCGCAATCCGGGCCTGCCCGGTCGCGGTGAGGCTGGCGAACCGGCAACCCACGACGCGATCGCGGCCGCCCCCGGGCACGGGCCGGAGGTTCGCGACCTCGAGTTCGACCTCGACCGTCTCCCCATCGGGGAGCACCAGTGTTCCCCGGAGCGAAGCGCCATCCACGACTTCCCGGAGATCCGGTCGATGAATGAAGCCAAGTCCGGCAGCGGACATGTCGTACAGCGGCAGCGAGCGCTCGACCCCATCGCCAGTGTCGAGGCGGAGCTTGAAACCCGCACGACCCAGCACGCGATGGCGGGACACGATCCGGCGCTCGTTGCGTTCGATGGTCGCGGGGTAGGACAGGATCCATTGCCGGGGATTCGTGGCTTCGATGACACAGGTGAGCCAGGAATAGTTCGCCTGTCCGCGCCGGTAGGTCACCCGGACCACCGCACCCGCGACCGGCCGGAACGGCACCTCACTCGCCGTGTCCTTGATGACGACGACCACCGAGCGCGAATCGGTGCGCGGAAAGGCCAGCGCGGCGGTCACCTCCTCGCCAGCGACCTGGACCGTCACTTCACCGATCTCGGCAGCGGCGAAGAAGAGGTGGGCGACCACGTCCGATTCACGATTGAGCCACAAGGAACCGACCGCGGGGTCCTGGGAGTCGAGACCGTCCATGGAGTCATCCAGGCAAGAAGGTGAGCGAGCAAGACGGGAATCGGACGTTCACGAGAAAACCTGAGGGTCGAGCGCCCGGGCCGCTGGGCCCCTACGATAAGAGATAGTCTGGGTCCATGTACATCACGTCGATTCATGCACGCGGCTTCCGCGACCTCCCTGATGGCCGGCTCGACGGGCTCGAGCGCCTCGTAGACCTCCGCGGACCCTCCCCGGAATCCACCGCCCTGGGGGACGCCATCGAGCTCGCCTTCGCTGCGCTCTCGGAGGAGAGCCTCGAACGACTGCTGCGCAGATGGGACCTTCTCGGCCCTGGTGAAGCTCCGGAGATCACTGGCATTCCCTTCCCCGACCAGGCAAGCTGGACCGACCAGACCACGGCACGTTCCCTGGTCGCCGACCCCAGCAGCCCCAACCTCCGCGTCGATGTGACGCTGTCCCTCGACCCCCCGCTCTTCGGACGACTCCGGACCGAGGCCGCGCGGGATCCACGGGTCGGTTCCGCACTCGGGCAGGGCGGCGCGCTCACCCTCTCCGTCTGCGCACTGTTCACCCAGACCTTCGACACGCTCGCGCTCACGATCCATGCTGTCCGGATTGGCGATGAGAGCTTCCCCACCCGTGAGGGGGAACGACCCCACTGGATGCCTCGCCTCCTCGGCGCGCTGGCCTCGCGCGTGTGCCGACATGACGGCTCGCGTCCCATCTCCGATACCGCTGCGTCCGCGCTGGACGCACTGCTGTCGCAGATGCACCACGAGGCATGGCAGGCCTGGTCCACCGCCCTCCTGCCAGACGGACCGGTCCTTCGCGTCGCGCGGGGACCGGGGGGCACGCCGGTCCTGCTCGGAGACGATCTCCCGCTTCGGCGTCACGGCGCAAGGGCCATCCAGGACGCAGGCCTTGCGGCCGCCGTGCACCTGTCTGGCGCCGACGTGGTGTGGGCAGAGGCCCATCGCCCGTGGCTCGCTGCGGCGGTCGACGGCGATCCCTCGCCCCTCGAGCAGGTGTTCCGGGTCCACCCTGCAGGCACGGTGGCGCCGGTCGTCACACCGCCCGCCCCGACCCGAGCCGCACGCGCACTGCCCACGACGCTCCAGGAGACGCCGGGGTGAAGCCAGCGGACCAGACCATCGCTGCCGTGTGCCATCGCTGCGGCGGGAACAAGAGGGGTCCGCTCGTTCCGTGCAAGACCTGCGGTTTCACCCCGACCGGCGAGGAAAGGCCGGTCGCATGGCTCTTCAGCGGCCACCACCTCGATTCGGACGAGCTGGCCGATGCCGCGCAGCGGGTGCGTGCCGGCGATCGGCCCGACCCGAGTCGCGCGCTGCGCGCACAGGCAAGGAGCGCGATGGGTGCGGCGCCGCTCACCGATGCAGCCCGGACACCGTTCGGCGCAGGCTGGCTGTTGCTGCTCGGCATCGCCAATCTCATGCTGACACCGCTCGTTGGCTACGCAGTGTGGTTCGGACTGCGCGAGGAGCGCCCACGGGCCGCCCGACAGGCGCTCGCGCTCACGCTTCCCATCTCTGCGGTACTGGGCGTCGCCTGGGTGGTCCTCGTGGCGAGCCAGCGCCTCTGAGAGCGGTCCGCTACGGCACGTCCATCCGTTGGAACCGGATGATGCTGATCCCCAGCGTCAGGAGGAACAAGAGCGCGAGACCTCCAAACTGGCTTGCGTCCCAACCGTCTGCAGCATTCCAGCCTTCCCAGCACGCGAGCGCATTGCCGGGCAGGTACGCCTGCATGGTGGCGACCCCCTCCACACCAAGCACCCCGAGGCCCGTGAGCATGAGGCCCACCGCCTTGTCGATCATCAGGTACAGGATGAGCAGGACGACGACGCCACCGACGTTCCTCAGGAATACGCTGATGAGGAGGGTCATCGCCACCAGTCCGAGGTCGGAGAGCCAGCTCGCGGCAAAGCCGAGTCCGATGGCTCCAAACGTCGCGTCTTCGGGCATTCCGTACAACGATACGCCCGCGATGAGGCCAGGCAGGAACGACAGTCCCAAAGTCGACAGCGAGAGCACCGAGAGCGCCGCGAGCTTCGCCAGCAGCACCGAAGCCCGGCTCACCGGACGGCTGAGAACAGCGCGCAGGGTGTTGTCACGGAGTTCGCCGGACACCGACGCGGCGGTCGCGAGCACGAGCAACGCCGGAAGCAGGAATGCATTGCGCGCGGTCAGTGACCAGTCCAGCACGCCGACTGCCGACAGGTCGAGCATCTGCTGGATGGGCATGCCATTGAACGACGCCTCGGTCGCCTGCGACTCCAGGCCGATCTTGGCGCCCGCCGCAGCAAACGGGATCAGGAGCGCCAGGATGAGCGCCGCCCGGCCGCTCCATCGCCCGAACACCGCCTGGAGTTCCGCCACCACCATCCTCGGAAAGTGCATGACCATCAGGTGACCTCCTTCCGGGTGAGCGCAAGAAACAGCTCTTCGAGCGATTTCTGGACGGGAACGAGAGCTTCCACGTCGATGCCAGCTTCCAGCAGGGCCCGGTTGAGCTGTGGCACCGTTCGTCCCTCGAGCCCCAGCCGGAGCCGGCCCTCCGCGCCATCGCCCAGCAGCGCGACTCCGGGCAGGCCTGGGGCGATCCGGGCAAGCGCCGTCATGTCCGTCGCTCCGACGTCCACCTCCAGCACGCTGGAGCGGCCCGCCAGGAGGTCGGCGACCTCTCCCTCGGCGATCATCCGTCCATCTTCGATGATGCCCACGCGAGAACACAGCGCCTCGATCTCTGCCAAAAGGTGGGAGCTGATGAAGATGGTCAGCTTCTCCGTCCGGGCGAGGCGCGCGAGGAGGTCCCGCACCTCCTTCATGCCCCGCGGATCGAGCCCGTTGGTCGGCTCATCGAGGATGAGCAGCCGGGGACGACCGACAAGAGAACGCGCGATGCCGAGGCGCTGGCGCATCCCCAGCGAGTAGGTCGAGACGGCCTCCTCCTCCCGCCCCTTGAGTCCAACCAGCTCGAGCGCGCGATCGATGTCTTCCCGGCCTCCGACGCCCGCGAATGCAGCGGCACGGTCCAGGTTCGCCCGGCCGCTCATCCACCCATGGAAGGCCGGCGTCTCGACCATGGCGCCCACATGCCGCCGTGCCGCGAGGCCCGACTCGCCAAAGATGCTTACGTCTCCCGCATCTCGCTTGATCAGTCCGAGGATGCACCGGATGGCTGTCGTCTTGCCCGCGCCATTCGGACCCAGGAATCCGTAGGTGTCTCCCTCCTGGACCTCGATGGAAAGGTCGTCAACGGCCGTGCGGCCGCCGAATCGTCGCGTCAATCCCCTGGTAACGAGGGCGGGTACGGTCATCCATGCTCCGGGCACGCTGCGTCAGCCCGCCCGTATGCCGAAATCCATCGCTGCGCCGATTCCGACCTGGAGCCGCGCGCGGTACCGTCGCGCGTCCCCCTGCTCCGGTCGCCGATGCCGCTCCAGCCGCCGCCCACGGTTCCGTCACGCTACCAGCTGTGGCCGACCCCCGAGGAGGCGCACCTCGGCAGCGGCGGGGCAGCCAGCGTATGGCGCGTCAAGGACAAGGCTCTTGACGTCGAGGTTGCCCTGAAGATCCTCAAGAAGGGGACCTCGCGCTTCCAGGCGCGTCTCGAACGGGAGGCGGTCCTGGCCAGCAGGATCGTCCACCCGAATGTCATCGCACTGCATGACGTGGGTCGGACGTCCGACGGGCATGCCTACATGGCCTTCCCGTTGGCGAATGAAGGCACCATGCTGGACCTCGCCTCCCGCCTCCCCGCATGGAGCGAGCTGAGGACTCTTGTCGTCCAGCTGCTCCGCGCGCTTGCTGCCATGCACGCGCGCGACATCCTCCACCTCGACGTGAAGCTGTCGAACCTGCTCCTGCACCGTGATCCGGTAGGGAAGAGGGTCCTGTGGCTCGCAGATCTGGGGGTGGCGCGAGCCCTCACCGGGGAGGACGATGACGACAAGTCCGTCGTGGGGACCGTCTCGTACATGGCAAGCGAGCGTCTGACCGGACAGCACCATCTGTGGTGCCCGGCGACGGACCTCTTCGCGGTCGGGGCGGTCCTCTACCGGTTGCTCACAGGCACCCTGCCATTCCCGGCGCGCTCTCCGGCTGAGGGGATGGAGCAGCGGATGCGCCCGCCGACCCGCATGGAGGTCCGCCCCTGGCTCGGGGTTCCCGACCGCATCGACGAGGTCATCCTTCCCATGCTGCAGTTCGATCCGCGGGCGCGCTACGACCTGGCGGCCGACGCGCTCCGGGCATTCGAGCGCCTCGATGGGACCCGGAGCACGACCGCCCCCGATACCGCTCATGCGGCCGAGGAGGCCGAGACCGAAGCCGCGACAGATCGGACGGCATCATCCACACCCAACCCCTCGGGGCGTCCGGACACGACCCCATCGGCAGGTGTCCCTGCGTGGCTGCGGCCTCTTCCCAGGCCGCTCCCGACACACCTTGCACGACCCGCGATCGACCGGACGGTGCCGCAAACCCCCGCACTCATGGTCCACCGCGAGATCAAGCTGGTGGGGCGGGACGCGGCCTTCGAACAGCTGTGGCAGGCGACCCGAGAGGCGATCCGGGCTCGCCGGCCCATGCTCGTCGAGATCAAGGGCACGGGTGGCGTCGGTCGGACACGTCTCGTGGAAGAGTTCACCCGAGCGCTGGAGGAGGGCGGCCTCGGAGAGGGCGTGCGCATGGTCTATGGCACGGTGGAAGGACCCCAGACCGGACTGCGTGGCGCGTGGCGTCGGATCGCGACCCCCGGCTCCGAACACCGGCAGTACGTCAGGGAGGTCTCCACCCTCCTCGCCCGAGACCGCAGCACCCGCTGGCAGGACTGCCTCCTCGATGCGGAGGCGATCGCCGGCTGGCTCGACCCCCAGCCGGACGCGCAGCCCATGTGGAACCGCGGCACCCTGCGCAGCATGCTCGTCGAGCACCTCGTGCGGCGCAGCTGGCGCGGCATGAGCTGGCTCTGGATCGAAGATGCCGAACAGGCGGACGAGAACGAAGACTGCTGGACCATCATCGACCAGCTGCTCGGGAGTGCCTCCCCCGTGGTCATCTTTGTCGCCACCCGGCCTGACGCAGTCCCATCGAGCCTGCTCGAGCTGCGCGCCCGTCACCACCACTCGGTTCGGACCGTTCCGCTCGCGCCGCTCGGCGACCGGGACGCACAAGGGCTCGTCCAGGCGCACCTGCCGCTGGCGACACACCTCGCGCAGGAGGTCGCACGCACCACACTGGGGATGCCGCGGGCCATCCACGACCTCCTGGCGTGGTGGATCCGCACGGGAGTGCTGCGGGAGGAGGCCGAGCGTGGTCGAGGTCGACGCTGGGTCCTCGCCGCTGACGCACCCCCGCCACCGGCCGACGCCCACGCCTTCGCATCGGCACGTATCGCCGAGATCAAGCACCCCGCTCAGCTGCGGGCGTTGCAACTGCTCGCCTTGTCCGGACCGGGGACCCCCGAGACCGTCATGAGCCGGGCAGCAGGCCCCGCATTCGATCAGGCTGTGGTGGAAGGTCTGATCGACCTGTCCCGCGGCCGTCCGGCTGCAGACATGCCGGCGCTCGCGGCGGCCGCCACGGCTGCGATCCCGGACGCGACCGAGCGTGCCTCGCTGCATCGGATCCTCGCCATGGCCTGGTCTGACGAGGGAGATGATCCCCAGACCCAGGCCCGGGTCGGGACCCATCGCCTTGCCTGCGGCGACCGCGCCGGCGCCCTCGCACCGCTGGACCATGCACTGCGCGGCCTGCACCAGACGCTCCCCGTGCCGGAGGTTCGCCTTCTCGCGGAGCGGACGCTCGAAGCCGCCGAGGTCGTGGGGCAGGGTGCGACCTCCGCACGCACCCATGCGGCACTCGTGCTCGCGGATGTCCGGTGGAGAGGAGGAGACCAGGAAGGTTCCGATGCGATCGACGAGGCGCTCGCAACCGCCTCGCTCCGCCCTGCCGCCCGCGTCCGCGCAAGCTGCGCCGCGGTCCAGCGGGCAGGCGCCCGGGCCGCCACGCACGCCCTGCCCACGCTGGAGGGCCTCGAATCGCATCTGCCCGCGCTCGCTGGCCACCTCCGGGCGGAGTTGCGGACGACCACCGCACAGGTGCGGGCCTGGAAGCTCGATATCGAAGGCGCACTCGCCGACCTGCACGACGCACTCGCAAGCGGCCCGCGACCGGATACCGCCTGCCGGGCCCGGCTGCTCCGGGCCCGGCTGCTTGCCGCGACCGACCCGATGGTCGGATGGCATGAAGTGCTCCGAACCATCGAGATCGCGCGCGGCCACGGCCTCTTGCGGTTCGAGGTTCTTGCCTGGGGCCTCGCTGGAGAAGCGATGGTGATGCTCGGCCGCACCGAGGAGGCCATCGAGCGGCTCCGAAGTGGCGTCGGCCGACTGGTTGCCCATGGCGAGATCCGTGCCGCCGTGGAGACCCGCCTCCAGCTCGGAATCGTGCTCCGCACCGCCGGACGGCTGGCAGACGCGCATCGTGCCCTGGCGGGCGTGCTCGATGACCATGCCCCCCCCTTCGGAACGGCTGCCCTCTCCGTTCGCGCCCACATCGCCATCCTTTCGGCGCTCGAGTCCGACGGTGCCGCCATCCGGGAGCGGTCTCCCGGTCGTCCCACCGCCATCGCAGACGACGCGGCCTGGTCGCTGCTGCTCCCTCTCGCATCGCTTCTCACGGGGGAGATTCCACCGGAGCCCTCCGCGGCGGCGGTCCGGGCCGCACCAGGGCTGGGAGCGGAAGGCGTATTCCTGGTTCGGGCCATCGCCGGAATGTACCGGGAGAACGGGCGGAGCGACGTCGCAGCACGCCTGGAGCGGGGACTTGCGACCGCATGCCAACGAATGGGCGTCGGCGTGGGCGAAGGCGACTCCCTCCTGGAACGCTTCCTCCGGAGCCGACAATAGGGCCGGCACTGCTGGTCGCGCTTGTGTGCCTTCTCGGGGCAGCAAGGGCCGAGCCCATGTGGACGCTGGACCTTGGGAGCCAGGGCCTGGCGGCCGCCCGACGTCCTGTCTCCCGCGCGGCGTGGAACCGGTGCGAGAACATCAAGGATGGCGACGTCCTTGGCACGGCAATCGTCGTGTACGGGCGCAAGCTCGGACTGTCCGCCTGGGGCCATGCATCGGTGCGATTCCTGGCATGCGAGCAGGGCGAGATGGTGGACGAGGAGGTCGAGGCGTACCGCTTCACACCCCGAACCTTCCGGCAGCTCGCATCGCGACATCCTGGCGCCGCGTTCGCCACGGACCCGCTCACGCTGCGACGGAACCGGGGACGGCTCTATCTTCGGGTCGTCCCGGATCCTGTCGATGACGGGCACTACGCGCGCCAACTGGCGAGAAACCGGGAGATCTACGAGCTGTGGCTGCCGCTGGAGCCCGGGCGGGCCCAGGCGCTGCGCGCGGACTTCCACGCGCGGGCCCGGGCGCAGACAGCAGCGTTCGAGGCCGGCAGGCCCATCCCCGAGGGCCGGTACGTTGGGATGGGCCGCAACTGCACCCTCCCTGCGCTTCACGCCCGGACCGCGCTCGCCGGCCGAACCGGGGGGGCGCCCGGGCCCTATCCCATGAGAATCCTTGCCGACCTGGCGTCCCACCCGGACGTGGTCCGCGTCCTTCATCCATCCCCTCACGCGTTGCGGAAGGCGCTGGAGGATGCGGGCGATCGCGAGGCATTCGTCGCCTCGCTCCCCGGCCCCGTGGGACGGCCACGACCGCTCCTCAGGCGATCCCTCCCGACCCGACAACGCTACTGGGCGGCGCACCTCGCGGAGCGCACCGGCGGCTCGATGGCGCCGCCACTCCGCGCTCCGTCCGACCCTCCGAACCCATCGGTGGGCCAATGAGGGCACCACCTGCGGGAATACGAGGGTAGCCTGCATCAGCCCCCTGTCCCGGACGTCGAGCCATGCTGCGTTCCCTCCTGCTGTCCCTGGTGCTGGCTGCGAGCAGCCGCGCGGGGGACGGTCCGCACAGCCCCGCTCCGGCCCCGGCAGGACCGACCGCAGACCAGCTTGCGGCCGAGACCATGTTGACCAGCGCAGTGCGACTCCTGGCAGCCGGTCGGCTCGAAGCGTTCATGGACCAGCATTGTGGCGACTGCGCAACCCGGGCCGCGCGCGACCGATGGCGCCGCTACCAGCTCTCGACCGCCGCCCGCAATGCGCCGTACTGCCTGCATGGTGCCCAACCGGGCCGGGTCGAGGTGTCCCGCTGGCAGGGGAGTCTCGAGGCAGACGGGAAAGCAAAGGCATACCTGCGGTGCGGGGGTGGACAGCATGCAGACAAGCAGGAGTCTCGGCTGCCGCCGCCCGTGACCATCGAGAAGTCCGCGGACGGCGTCTACAAGATCACCCAGCTGTCGATCTGAGGGACGCCCTCGCAGACCACCGGAAGCGCCGCGACAGGCAGGTCACCGCTTCACCCGTCCCCCGGACCGTGGCTAGATGGTGGCATGTTCCCACCTGTCCGTCGCCCCACATGCATCGACCCGGACCTGGCCTCCGCAGCCGTCCAGCACCTCAGGGAGGACTCACGGGCCGGTCGACTCGCTGCTGCCCAGCTCCTGGCGCGGGGCTGGGCTCTCGACGAGGAGGCGCGGCTCGCGGCCGTCTCGCAGAGCGACCGGGCCGATGCATCCGATGGACCAAGGGTCCCGCAACCACACCTCCGGGTCCTCGAGGGCGGCCGCTCCGACTGAAGGAGACGACGCCATCCGGCCGCAGGCTCGTCCGGAGGCGAGGTGCTGCGATGACGTCCCGGAAGCCCGTTACCCGGGCTCTGGTGTCGTCCAGTCCGCCTCCCCATGGCGGCGCACCAGCTGAAGGTCGTCTCCGTGGCCTCGCACCCGGTACAGCGACCGATACTCGGTGGGCTCCGGCATGCCGTGCTCCCACTGTCCGGAAGTCCACCAGGTCGGCGCCATCCAGGGCGTCCGTCGCACAACCACCTCGACATGCTCGATGGGCGGACCCTCGTCATGGTCCCGCTGCCATTCCCGCACATGCCAGACGGCAACGGCATGGCGGACCCATTCCAGGTCCTGCAGCTTCTGGAAGGTCTTGTACCAGTGGTTGTTGCGAGGCGCTGGCGGCGGATTCTCCCAGTCGAGCGGAACGCGGTGGTGCAGCTCGACCGCCCGACCATCCGCGAGCCGCGCCGCGATCATGTAGTGCCGGTTGCCCGCGGGCCGGGTCCACAGACTGAAGCGGCGCTGCTGGAAACCCGTCTGCCGCCACGCCTTGCGGACGATGCCCGGGATGGGCGCAGTCGCACCGAGACGAAGCTCTGCGGACGGCACGAAGCTCGCGAACCCCACGATGCCGATGGCGAGAGAAGGGAGCCTGGGCAGCCCGAGCGTGCGCCCCGCCGTGCCCGCCGTGCCCGCCGTGCCCTCCACACCGATGCGCTGCCAGAACCATCCCGGCAGGATGGGCAGCCAGCACAGCGCCAGTGTGTAGGGCACCAAACCGAGCTCGAGCATCATTCCGATGCCCAATACGTGGAAGGCGACGAAGACCGCGACCAGCGCGGTGCGAAGCGGGCCCGTCTTCCACGGCACCAGCAGCAGGAGCGGAGCAAAGAGCTCGAACCAGGGCGTCATCCGGGCAAACAACTCCAGCAGCCATGGCACGTGCAGCAGCGCCTCGAGCCACCCCGTGGCGACCGCGTCGATGAACGCCGCCTCGATCAGGATCGACCCCTGGGTCCACTTCGGCTCGACCGCCTTGTAGCTGCCAGGGATGATGTAGATCCACAGAAGCTGCAGGATGAAGAGGACGGTCACGATCGACCGCGCGTGAGCCGGGGCGTTCGGCGGACGGCCACGGCCGAGGACCCATCGCTCCCCCAGCGGCAGGAACATCGACCACATCAGCAACAGGACGTGGACGCCATCTGCGACCTGGTAGGGCAGACCGTTCCGCAGATTCATCGACTGGAGGACGAACCAGCATCCTGCCACGCCAATCCGCCATCGCCAGCCGGTCACGATGCACAGCGCAGCGCACGCCATCCCGACGAGAAGAGCGATCGGGAACCAAACCTCGCCCGTGAGCTGGAACGGCGTCCAGGGCGCCTGCGCCAGGACCATATGACCGCCGTGGGGGCGGATGCCCGCATCAGACCAGAATGCCTCCACGTCGGCAGCCCGGTAGATGCAGTCAGCGAGCATCAGCAGGCCAAGGCCGATCCGGAACAGACCAAGCGAGCGCAGGTCGAACGCGAACAGTTCAGGGATGCGATCGCGCAGGGTCACGATGGCCGCACGGTGAAGGAGGGAGGGAACCGAGTCGACGGGGTGCGTAACGACGAAGAGGTCGGTCTGCAGGGCTGACGCAGCAGGGGTCGCCAATCCGTCCGGGGCTGCCGCTCTCGTCCAACGAGGCTACGCTGGGCCCATGACGACCACGCTGCTTGCGCTGATGGCCGCTTCGTGGAGCGTGCTCGCGGAACTTGCGCCATGGCTTCTCCTTGGCGCCATCGCGGCGGGCATCCTCCATGGCATGGTTCCGTCCGACCTCATCCGTCGCGCGCTTCGCGGCCCGGGGGGTGTCGTCCGGGCCGTGCTGTTCGGCGTCCCGCTGCCATTGTGTTCCTGCGGTGTGATTCCTGCCGGCATCGGTCTGAAGGAGTCCGGAGCAAGCCGGGGCGCGAGCGTGGGATTCCTGATCGCGACTCCACAGACGGGCATCGACTCGATGGCCGTATCCGCGGGATTTCTCGGCTGGCCATTCGCCCTGTACAAGGTGGGTGCGGCCCTGGTGACGGGCATCGCAGGGGGACTCCTCGTCGAGAGGGTCGACCCTGGAGAACCGTTCGATGGAGAGGCCTCCGCGGTCCCGGTGGACCGGAGCCTCCGCGGCATGGCGATGCATGCAGTGGACGTGGTCCGCTTGATCTGGCGATGGCTGCTCTTCGGCGTACTCGTCTCCGCGCTGCTGACGGTATTCCTCCCCTCGGGAGGACTGGAGACCCTCATCGGAGGGAGTACCGTCGTCGGACTCCTGTTGGTGCTCGTCGCGAGCGTACCGCTCTACGTATGCGCAACCGCGAGCGTACCGATCGCGGCGTCCCTGATCGACGCCGGGCTGCCCACCGGCGCCGCACTGGTCTTCCTCATGGCGGGTCCGGCGACCAACGTGGCGACGCTCGGCGCGATCTGGCGCGGCTTTGGCGGGCGGGCAGTCGCGGGCTACCTCGGCACCATCGTCGTCGGGAGCATGGCGCTCGGCATGGCCTATGAGCCGCTGCTCGGAAGCCTGACCGCACAACGCATCGGCGGACACGAACACATGGCGTGGTGGGCACAGGGCGCGGCTGGCATTCTGCTCGCCGGCTTCGTCTGGTTCGCCGTCGAGGACCTGCAGGCGGCCAAGGCCAGGCACAAGGCTGCCCGCGTCGCCGCGCGCGCAAGAGAGATCCCGATCGCTGGCATGACCTGCGGCGGCTGCGCTGCGCGTCTGCAGCGGGTGATGAACGCCCACGTGGCAGTCGAGACGGCGACCGTCAGCTTCGACACCGGATTGCTGGTCGTCACGGGCCGCATCGACGCCGAGACGATCCGCGGCGCGGTGGAGGGAGCCGGGTTCCAGGTCGTCACCCCAGGCTGACCCCCGTCGCCAGACGCCGCGGTCCCGCGCGTGCTACCCCTTGGCCGAGCCCTGCCCGACGGAGAGAACGATGGGACGCATGTTCGAGGCCCGCAAGCACACGATGTTCGCGCGATGGGACCGCATGGCGAAGGCCTTCACCCGCGTGAGCAAGGAGATCGTCATCGCGGTGAAGGCGGGCGGGCCTGATCCCGACAGCAACCCCGCCCTTCGACGCGCCATCCAGAACGGCCGGTCCGTCAACATGCCCAAGGACAAGATCGAGGGCGCCATCAAGCGAGCCCTCGGTCCCGATACCGCCGACTACCAGGAGGTCATCTATGAGGGGTATGGCCCACACGGGGTCGCAATTCTGGTCGTCACGGCCACGGACAACCCCACCCGGACGGTTGCGAATGTCCGCCACGCATTCAAGAAGAACGGCGGCAACATGGGCAATGCAGGCAGTGTGAGCTTCCTCTTCGAACGGATGGGCGTGTTCCGGGTCAAGCCTGGGGATGTCCAGGACCCAGAAGAACTCGAGCTTGAGATGATCGACCACGGCCTGGAAGAGATGGGAGAGAGTACAGATGAGGAGGGCAACGAGGTCCTCGTGCTGCGATGTGCCTTCAGCGACTTCGGGATGCTCCAGGCCGGCCTGGAGGGACACGGAATCGAGCCCGCGTCCACCGGCTCTGAGTTCATCGCGCAGAACCTCATGGAGCTTGCCGACGACGAAGCGGAGGCGGTGATGAAGCTCGTCGACAAGCTGGAGCAGGACGAGGACGTCCAGCACGTCTTCCACTGCCTCCAGTGAGCCGGATGGCCGACCGTCGGCCGTTCGGATGACCTGTCGATCGCCCCGAGCCGTCCATCCGCCAAGGTCGCAGCAGACACTCCGCCGCCGCAACCCGAGGGAACGCGCTCACGGCGTGCCGGAGTCTTCCGCTGCGTCCGCGACCGCATCGCCAAGTCGAGGCAGGACCCACACCCGCAGCCGGTCCTCGGGATACGCCTGTCCGGCACCGAACACTCCGTCCAGCAAAGCAATCATCTGCATCCGCTTGAATTCCGGGACGAGCGCCTCGTGCAGCACGACGTACCGGTAGCCCTGCCGTGACAGCGTGCGGCCCGCCACCACAAGGTCGAGCTGGGGGATCTGGGGCGGGAGGGAGCGGGCGCGCGTCGCCTCGAGCCGGATGAGCGTCGTCGTGAGGCGGTTCCGCAGGAGTGGGGTGGGCATCGGGTCGTTGAGGCCCCAGGGTACGGGACGCCCGTGGGCAGCCTGGTACCAGACGTAGACCGCCCGCTCGAGGTTCGGGACCGTCATGGGGAGATCCAGAACGGCGCCATCGACCGGGTCGGCCTTCATCACCGCATACGCGGTGGGAATCCGCGCGTTGCCTGATGGGATCGGAAGAACCGCCGGCGAACCGAGGTGCGTCTCCAGGACCACGAGCAGCGCGACGAGCAGGGTCACAAGTCCCCGCATCCGCACCCCCTGTTTGCGCAGGAGATGGCGCAGGCCATGGGCCGCGAGAAGCGCAGCACAGAGGCTCACGCCGGTGACGAACCGGAAGGGGTGGGAGATGCGGTCGAAGACCGGCAACGCCTCGAAGAGGACGAGAAATGGCATGGGCAGGCGTCGCCCACCGGGCATCACGTACTCCCCACCGATGTTGAGGTACGGGCCGAGGCTGAATGCGAAGAACGCGGCCCCCATCCACAGCCAGGGCGCCATCAGGCGATGACGGCGGGTAGAGACCAACGCTGCAATCGACAACGCCAAGGCAACCCACCCAACGTAGATCACGATGATCAGCTCCTCTCCATACAGCGCGTGGAGATCCGGGCTGGGCACCTTGGTCGGGTTGAAGAACGCCGCAGCGTCCGTGATGTTGTGCTTGATCAGGGATTCCCATACGAATCGGGGATCCCGCGTCACCAGCGCATCGGGCGCGTCCAGGCTGGCCCGGAATGCGAGGAATCCCGGTGCCGCAAGCAGGCCGGTCACACCGGCTGCCCCCCCCATCCGAGCAGCGAGACGCCGCCAGTCGACGGCGTAGGCCTGCAGGCTCGCCTGCCACGCCATCACGACAATCGACCCGAGGATCGCAAACAGCCCGTAGT
>JAYYRS010000271.1:0-8908 GCA_036126975.1 Myxococcota bacterium | reverse complement strand
GGGTCCCGCACCACCAGCACCACCTCGCCCCCCGTCGGAAGGAACGTGAGCTCGCACGTCACCAGACCCTCCGCGTCCGGAGACGCGTCAACGCACACCGATGCACCGTCCACCAGCCACGTCACCGAAAGATCCCCGATGGCGTGGTTCGCGTCCCCCACCGTCCCCCGGAGCGTCTCGGCGTACCCCTCCCGGACCGTGTCCCCGTCCGCGTGGCTCGACAGCTCCGCTGTCGGGTCCGTGTTGAACTTCGTCACGCCCGAATCAGAGCAGGCAAAAGCGCCAAGAGCAGCGAGAACAGGAGAAAGACGAGGCATCTGGACACTCCCGGATTCCGAAGCCGGAGCCTACGAAGTCCTCGGATCCCGGTCAACTCCCGCGCCTGCGCCAGGCCGCGCGCCGCCCGATCCGACGCCTACAGGCAGTTCGGCGGCGTCGCATCCGTGATGGCCATGGCCCGCCGCGCCTCGACCCACTCCCGCTCCCAATAGCAGAGCGTGTCTGCATGATGCAGGTAGCCGTAGTCATAGATGGTCGGATTCGCCCATTCTGCGGAGGTCATCCGCCGTCCGTCCGGGTCCCACAGCGCTGCGTGGCGGTCCGCGACCTTATCGGTTGCGCTGGACCGGATCCGATCCGCGGTCTCCAGGCGGTCCGTCGGGTTGCCACCCTCCGCGTGGACCCAGGCCGCGGACCACAGCATGTAGGCATACCGAGCCCGCAGGTGCGTGACCTGCATCGCATCCGCCATCTCGTCAAACCAGGGGTCTGCAGGGTGGGCATCTGCGAGCACGCGGGCCCGGTCTCCCCGCGCGTCCATCGCATCGGCATAGGCCAGCAGGGGCCCCAGCACGTCCGCTGCAAATGCGTCGCGCTCCTCCCCCGACAGGTCTGCGAGTTCGGCAAAGGTGTAGCGGTCCGGCTGCGCGACAACGCCCAGAGAAAAACCCGCCTCCATGGCCACGTCCCGCCCAGCCAGGTAGGGCGTGAGCCGCTTTTTGATCAGGTACTCCGCCTGGAGATCCGCGACCTCGGTCACGAGCCGGCCCAGCGCGGCGCCGTCGTCTCCCCACGGGGCATACAGCGCGGCGACCTCGGTCTCCCACGGTCGCAGTCCCCAGGACATGCGCAGCGCCGTGTAGTCATTCTGCCAATAGCCCCACTCCCACCCCGTGCTGAACAGCACGTGGTCCTGCAGTCCGGCCGTCCCGGCCGTCTCGTCTCGGATCCGGGCGAGGTCGAGCCAGCGGGAGCGGATGTAGGTGGGCAGGTACATGGGCACGGAGTCGTCGAAGGCGACCCAGTAGGCGGTCTCGGGGAAGTACCCGACCGGCTGATCGTCCCGGATGCGCTGCAGCAGCAGTTCCCGGTGTGCGTCGAACTCGTCGTGGTGGTAAGCGCCACCGGCATCCTCGAAGAGGTTGTAGTACATGGTCGTGTGGACCCAGGGCTTGATCTCGGGGTCCGCGTACTGGGCGAGGAAGTAGTAGATCATCTCCTCGCCCTGGTAGGTCACCTTCTGGTCCTCTCCATCTCCCACATGGACGACGGTGGACATCGAGAGGTCCGGATCCTGGGCGCGGGCGATCTCATAGCTGCGGTCCACGGCGGCAACGAACTCGTCGGGGTCTGCGGTGAAGAACTCCCCGAATGACAGGTTCAGCTCGTCCAGACCGACACCGGTAACGAGCGAGAGACGGTCCTCCATCATCGCCCGCATCGCGCCCGGCTCCGGCGCCCCATCGACGAGGTCGAAGGCATTCTGCAGATTCGAGGCACCGAAGAGCTGGATCCCCATGCCCGTGGTGAGCCCGTGCTGATGGGCCATGTCCACGACCGCCCGGGTGTGCTCCTGCCAACGTGCGGCCACCCCGGGATTGTCGGTGATGTCGTCGAGGCTCACCCACTGGATGTGGTTGGCCCGACTCTTCACCGCCCAGTCGAGGATGCGGGCCGCCCGCTCCTCGGCACGCGCACCGGGCAGCCAGAAGGCGTCGAGGCCCTCGATGGGGTGGAGGGTGTGAAGGTGAAGCCCGCGGCGCGCGATCTCCGGACGGTGGCGGACATCGAGCGCGGTGTTTCCGTCCAATGGGGACAACGTGGCGGGCTTGTGTGCAGCAAAGGGATGGAAGAAGCGGTAGCCCCACAGCTCGAGGAGGTGGGTGAGCCCGTACTGGGCGCCCAGGAGGTCTCCGGCGTGGACCGTCCATAGGCGACCTTCGCCGGTGAGTTCGTAGCACTCGGTGCACTGCAGGTCCTCGACGACGGCCACCTGCATGGCCGGCAGCGCGGCCGTCGCGCCGTCGCCGGAGACATCCACGCCCAGGTCCACCTCGGACCCCGGCCAGCGGACGTCTTCGGTGAGCACGCCATCCCACACCCCGGCGCCGGCACTCCGGACCGGATCCTCGGCCAGTGCGAGACCGGGCCGTCCAGGCACCCCCGCGAGGTACCGGGCAAACACCGCCCGGTGCGCAGGCGGTACATGCACCACGACATCCCCCGCGTTCCCGGCGCCGCAGCCTGCGATCAGCCAGGGGAGCCCTGCCAGCACGCGGGACCTCATCGTGTCTCCCGGACGTCCGCCACCACGCGGTCGGCGATGCGCACCGCGCAGGAGACGGTCTCGTTCCCCAGCCAGGCGTCCCAGTCCGCATGGACCGAGACGTCCACGCCCTGCTGCGCAGCGACGTGCTGCAGCCAGGACTGGAGGTCCGTGAAGAAGTCGGTGTCCATGAGCTCGATGTGGTCCATCAGGTGCGCGTGCAGCGCCCGGTAGACCACCTTCAGCTCTTCGAGGTCGAAGTGGGCAAAGTGGGTCATGCTTCGTCCCTAACCAGGGGGCCGATGCCTGGGGCAGAACTGCGCGTTAGCCGCGTTCAACGCCCTGGAGCATCCATGCGCGCCCGCCGAGTATCCCTTGTCCTCGCCCTCAGCCTCGGATTCGCACTCGCCTGCGGAATCGACCTGGAGCGGGAGCAGGGAGTGTGCCTCCCGGACCAGATCGATGAGACCTCCTGGAGCCACATCCGAGCGCAGATTCCCCTCGAGGATGGAGAAACGGTGCGCGTGTTCTACGACGCTTCCATCACGCTCGATGGCACGGACATGTCGCTGGTCACGGACCGCCGCGTCATCACCCACCGCAACGGGATCACCACGGGCCTGTCTCTCTCGGAGGTCACAAGCATCGGGCGGGTCGACGACGTGATCGGAGAGGCCATCGAGGTGGGGGCCGCGGGCGGACGCATGGTCCGCGTTCCGATCGCGCCCCTCAACGGCATCGATACCTTCGAGGCGGTGCTCCGCAGCGCCCAGGCGGCCCACGAATGAAGCCGCTGGCGCGACCCACCGGCACACGTGCACACACTTGTGGTCCCAGCAGGTACCATCACGGAGCATGACGGAGCCGACTGCCGAGCCCGAGGGTTTCCCCCTCGGGCCGTACACGCTGGTGCGCCCCATCGCCAAGGGCGCCATGGGAGAAGTGTGGGAGGCACGGCACACCGACACCGCCGTCCCCCTCGCCGTCAAATGCCTCCGAGACGAGCAGGACGATTGGGCAGAGGCCGCTTTCCGCAATGAGGTCCGGGCCACTGCCGCGCTTGAGCATCCCGGCATCGCGGCCGTCTACGACGAGGGCACCATTGCCCCCGAGACCGCAGCAGCGTCGGGCCATCGCCTCGCGGCCGGACGCCCGTACCTCGTCATGGAGCTGGTGGAGGGCAAACCGCTGCAGGGACGGGTGGGCCGACTCGGCTGGCCGGTGCTCCAGGACATCCTCCTCCAGCTGCTCGATGCACTGGCACACAGCCACGCCCGGGGCGTGATCCACCGGGACCTCAAGCCCGGGAACGTGCTGGTGTCAGAAGATGGCCCCGACGGGGCACTCCGGGCACGACTCACGGATTTCGGCCTCGCACAGGCCCTCGAGCAGCATGCTGGGCAGGACCGGACGGTGGCAGGCACCCCGGCCTACATGGCGCCAGAGCAGCTCCAGGGCGACTGGCGGGACCAGGGCAGCTGGACGGATCTGTATTCGCTCGGCTGCATGGCCTGGGCCATGACGACAGGCGCCCCACCGTTCGGTCGGCAGCGTGCCTTCGCCGAGTTCTGCCACGACCACCTGCACCGGCCACCCCCCGAGCTGCTGCCCCGTGTGGCGGTGCCGATGGCCTTCGAGGGCTGGATGCGGCGGCTGCTGTGCAAGGACCCCGCGGACCGCTACACCCGGGCCGCCGACGCCGCCGAGGCACTGCGCACCCTGTCAGAGGCGGAGATGCTGCCGGCGGTGGAAGCAGAAGACGACGCCAGCGAGGGACGACTGCACCTCCCTGGAGAGGCCCCGTTCGACTGCGACGCCTCGACCGGGGCTCCCCTGGGCCTCGGAGTCCAAGACGTCCCCGATGTTTCCACGCGCGTGATGGAGGAGTTGACCGCCGCAAGGCCCCCGGGAAAAGCGCTCTTCTTTCCCCCGCCTGGGCAGCCCCCGCTCCCCCGCTCCCGGGCGAACGTGCCGGTCTCCTGGGCCCGGCGGCTGCCGGCCCGCACCCGTGACCTCCCTGGCGTGGGGCTCGGTCTCGTCGGACTGCGCACGCTGCCCATGGTCGGGCGGCAGAAGGAGCGGGATGCGCTCTGGGCCGCGCTTCGCATCGTCCACGCGACCGGCCGGGCGCGCTGCGTGGTGCTCCGCGGCCCCAGCGGAACGGGAAAGAGCCGGCTCGCGCGGTGGCTCAGCGAGCGGGCCGCAGAGGCCGCGGGAGTCGTCTCCCTGCGCGCCAACCACGCCGAGGGCGAAGGCCCCGGAACCGGAATCGCGCCGATGGTGGCGCGACATCTTCGCAGCGCCGGCATGGAACGCACGAAGCTCGAGCTGCGGACCGCTCGACTCGCAGCCCGCACCGGTGTGGTCGAAGCCGACGAAGCCTCCGCGCTCGCTGAGCTAATCCAGCCCGCCACGGAGGCGCAGATCGCGGCGGGTGCCAAGGCCGTCCGGTTTCGCGATCCCCGAGAGCGGCACGTCCTGGTCCACCGCATCCTGCAGCGCACGGACGCCGGCCCGGCCGGGACGGAAGGGCCCCGAACCGCCGTCGTATGGCTGGACGACGCGCAGTGGGGCGCCGACGCCCTGGCATTCGCCCGCCACGTGCTGGGCGTCCAGGCCGAGCAGCCGACGCCGATTCTCCTGGTCATCACCGCGCAGGAGGCTGCCCTCGTCGAGCGCCCGGCCGAAGCGATCGCCCTCGAGGACCTCAGCATGGAGCCGGATGTCGACATCATCGAGGTCGGACCACTGCCCCAGGCCGATCATGCCGCCCTCGTCGAGACGCTGCTCGGCGGCGCCAGCGCACTGGCGGACGAGGTCCAGGCCCGCACGGCTGGCAGCCCGCTGTTCGCGGTGCAGCTGGTTGGGGACTGGGTCAGTCGCGGCCTGCTGGAGGGAGGCCCCGACGGCGTCCGGATGAAGGCCGGTGTGCCGTCCGTGCTGCCGGACGACCTCCATGCCGTGTGGCAGAGCCGCATCGACCGGCTCCTCGAGCCCTTCGGAGAGGACGAATCCCTCGCGCTTGAGCTCGCCGCCGTACTCGGTTCGAAGGTCGACCGGAGGGAGTGGACGGCGGTGTGCATGCGGCGAGGCCTTCGCCCCGACCACCGGGTGCTCGACCGCCTGCTCGTCCAGCGGCTCGCGCACATCGAGGAGGACGGGACCGGATGGAACTTCGCCCACCCGATGCTCCGGTCGAGCCTCACCCGGCGCGCCGAGGACCAGGGCCGGCTTCGCGAGCATCATCGCGCCTGTGCGTCCATGCTCGAACTCCGCGCGTCCGGTCAACCGGGTGTTCCGAAGCGCGTGGCCTTCCATCTGCTCACCGCCGGCGATGCGCGAGACGCTCTACCGTTTCTCCTGCAGGCTGCGCGCGGCTGCGCCCAGCGCGGGGACTGGACCGAAGCCGAGCGACTGCTCACCCAGCGAGACGCAGCCATGGCGGAAGTCGGCCTTGCCGCGCACGATCCAACCTGGGCGGCAGGCTGGACCGTGCAACAGCGGATGCTCCGCATGTTCGGCCGCGTCGAAGAGGCCGCAGGGCTTCTCGACGGGTGGCGGGACCGCGCCCTCGAGAACGGTTGGCGGCACGCGCTCGCCCAGATCACCGTCGACTCCGCCCAGCTCGCACATCACGCCGGCCGGGTCTCCCAGGCCGAGGCCTACCTCGACGAAGCCGTCGACCTTGCCGATGACCTCGCGGATCGAGGCCTGCTCGCCACGATCCACCAGGAGTTCGGCCGCCTCCGGATCGAACGCGGCGAGCTGGAAGATGCCATCCCAGCACTGGAGCAGGCGTGGCAGCACGCAGAGGCCGCAGGCCAGGAGCAGGAGCAGGCCCAGGCGCGCATGCTGCTGGGCCGCGTCGCCAAGCAGCAAGGCGCGCCCGACCGGGCGATGGCCCAGTTCACCGACGCCCTCAGCGTATTCGAGCGGATCGGTGACCGCTGGGGGGTCGCGTCGTGCACCAATGAACTCGGCGAGATGGAACGTCTGAAAGGCAGTCTCGAGGCGGCCGAGGCCCACTATCGAGACGCCCTGCAGCTCATGAGCGAGCTGGGCGCCGACAACGCACACATCGTCCGGGTGAATCTGGCGATCGTCATGCTCGAGCGCGGACGCGGGGCCAGCATGCGTCCGCTGGTCGAACCTGCACTCCGCGCGTTCGAGGCCACGGGCCAGCGAGCGATGATCGGGATCGCCCATCTCCTGCTGATGGCCTGCTCCGCGGCCGAAAAGGACATGACCGGGTGGGATGTGCACCTCGAAGAGGGGCGGAGGCTCGTTCGCGACACCCGCTTCGTGGAGCAGGACATTGCCCTCATCGCCCAGGCTGCAGGCGACCTCGCCGATCAGGCTGGCTGGGCTGACCGCGCTCGCGGTGCCTGGCATCTCGCGCGGAACCAGTGGCGGGCCCTGGACCGACCCGAAGCCCTGCAGGCAGTCCAGCACCGCATCGACGGCGCATAGCGCGCGGCGCTGGGACCGCGCGGTCGCGTCCGCTGGACCGCTCGATCCAACTCCTGCGGATCGGCGTCCCGGGCGGCGGGCTACAGGCTCCGCATGTCCGACCGCAACACTGCACTGCTCCTCCCCGGTCACGTCCCCGTCTCGACCGTCGCCGCCGCCATTCGTGCCGCCTTCGGTCCGCTTCTGGGCGAGCTGACCGGCGACGAAGCCCCCCGCCTCGGCCACGGAACGCGGCTCGGGCGGGACTTCACCCTGATCTCGCTCCGGCTCTTCGAGGTCGGCGGGCTCCGGGTCCTCGAAGATGCTGCGCTTCCTGACAAGGACGACGTCGAGGTCGCGCTGGCCGCGCGCTTGTCCACCGACGGCGGCACAGCGGTCTACGTGCACTACGACGAGGAGCGCGGCGCCGGCGGTCATGCGCTCTGGCGCAACGGACAACCCGCATCGCGGCGGTTCTACGACGGCCGCGGCTACGGACCCGTCCTCCGTGACCTCGAAGGACAACACGACATCGCCGAACCAGACGAGGGAGACTGGCTCTGGGATCTGATCGGCGACGCCGTCGAGGAAGGCGCACTGGCGCTGCTCGGCCCGGGGGTCCGGACCGACGACGACCTCGAGGCCGTGATCCAGGCAGCCGCCGCGGCGCCGTTCGATCTGACCGCGGCACCGCCCGCACCGCCGCCTGCACCATCCCGACCCCGCCGGGGGGTCCGCGCGCGCTTGAAGGGCTGGCTGAAGGGCTGACCCCTTCGGGCCCACGGGGAGGCGCCACCCCGGCCGCACCCCCCCCACGCGAACCGCGCCTGGCGACCGCAGGCCGCACCACGTCGCCGCCACTCCAGCGACCGGCTACTTCGACCCAGAGGCTTCCCTCATCGCACCGACTTCGCCCCGGAGACGCCTGTGTCCCCGCCCCGTCGACCCACCCCGCGGCTGAGCATCGCGCCCATGATGGAGCGCACCGACCGGCACCACCGCGTGATGATGCGGCTGCTCACGCGCCATACGCTGCTTTATACGGAGATGGTCGTCGCACGAGCGATCCTGCATGGTGACCGTGACCGACAGCTCGGCTACGAGCAATCGGACCATCCCGTCTCGCTGCAGCTGGGCGGAGATGAGCCGGCCCTGCTGGCGGAGTGCGCGCGCATGGCCGAGGACCGTGGCTACGATGAGGTCAACCTCAACGTCGGCTGTCCCTCCAGTCGTGTGCAGGCGGGGAGCTTCGGCGTCAGCCTCATGGGACGCCCCCATGTCGTCGCGGAGTGCGTGCGCGCCATGCAGGCCGCCGTGTCCATCCCGGTCACGGTCAAGCACCGCATCGGTTTCGACGAACGCGACCGCTACGAGGACATGCGTCAATTTGTGGATGTGGTCGCCGACGCCGGATGCACCCGCTTCACGGTGCACGCCCGGAAGGCCTGGCTCAAGGGTCTGTCGCCCAAGCAGAACCGCAACGTCCCGCCCCTGCGCTACGCCGACGTCTATCGACTCAAGACCGAGCGTCCGGACCTCGACATCGAGATAAACGGCGGCGTGAAGACCCTCGATCAGACCATGCAGGCGCTCGAGCATGTCGATGCCGTAATGATCGGAAGGGCGGCCTGGGACACCCCGCTCATCTTCGCGGAGGCCGACCACCGGATCTTCGGCGCGCCCCCCTCTCCTGTCGACATCGACGCCCTGCTCGACGGCATGGCGGCCCACGCCGAACGGTGGATCGCCGCAGATTCCCGCCATCGGCTTGCCCATGTCACCAAGCCCATGCTCAACCTGTTCTCCGGCCAGCCCGGAGCCCGTCGATGGCGCCGCACGCTCACCGAGGGCGTCCAGCGACGAGATGCCGGCCCCGGCCTGATCCGGGAGGCCTATGCAGCGATGCAGGCGCGG
>JAYYRS010000270.1:0-7321 GCA_036126975.1 Myxococcota bacterium | reverse complement strand
CGCTGAGCCGCATGGGGAACCGTCGCGTATCCCGGGCCGCGGGCCCCGGCTGGAGGGATTTCACTCTGCTGCCACAGGGTGCCCTTGACGACTGCCTTGTCGCCGGTGAAAGCGAATGGTTCGTCCGCTGGGCCTGCCGTGATAGGTTGGGGCAGGCGTGGGTACTCCAACCGAGGTGCCATATCCAGACACAGTCCGCCGAGGGCAACGACGCCTCGCTCGTCCACCGCAGCCTGGTGGTCAAGAGCGGCGACGACGCCTCGCCGTACCGCCTCACGCTCACCTTCGAGCACGCAGCCGCGCTGCGTGAGTTGGTGGGCGAGGTCGGGCGGCATCTGACCATCGCATCCCGGCAGCTCGGCGTGAAGCTGAGCCAGCGGGGTGACCAGATCTACGTGGGGGGAGGGGCGGACGCGGTTCGGGTCGCCGCCGATGTCCTCGAGCAGCTGTTTGATGTTGCCCTGGCGGGGCACCACCTGCATGGCTCCGACATCGACCAGGCCTGTCGGATGTTGAAGGCCGACCCCGGCACGCGGCTGCTCGAACTGTATTCGGACACCGTCGCCATCGGGGTCGGCAAGAAACGCATCCATCCCCGCTCGATCCGGCAGCGGGCCTACCTCAACGCCATCCGCGAGCACGACCTCGTGTTTGGCATCGGTCCCGCCGGGACCGGGAAGACCTACCTCGCGATGGCGATGGCGCTGGCGGCGCTCTTCCGCAACGAGGTTCGACGGATCGTGCTGGCGCGGCCGGCGGTCGAGGCGGGAGAGAAGCTCGGCTTCCTCCCCGGGGACCTGACCGAGAAGGTGAACCCCTACCTGCGGCCGCTCTACGATGCACTCCACGACCTCGCCGGCTTCGAGCGAGCAGACCGGCTCATCCAGAAGGGGGTGATCGAGGTCGCGCCCCTGGCGTTCATGCGGGGCCGGACGCTCGCAGACCGATGCGTCAACCTCGACGCGGCCCAGAACCCGACCCCGGCGCAGAGGCGTTTGTTCCTGACCCGCTTGGGGCTGGGGTCGCACGTCGTGGTCACCGGCGATGTCACCCAGATCGACCTCCCGGAGCGTCAGAAGAGCGGTCTGGTCGACGTCCTGGAGTTCATGCCGGAGATCGAGGACGTGTCGATCTGTCCATTCACCGACGCCGATGTGGTCCGGCATCCGTTGGTATCGGCCATCGTCCGGGCCTACGCGGCGGCGGACCGGCGGGCCGAGGAACGGGAGGCGCAGCGCAAGGCGGACGCACGGTCGCTGCGCGATGCGCGGCGGGAAAGCGGCGGGAGGCAATGGTGAACGCCGAGGTCCAACCAGAAGCGGCCGGGCCGCTCGCCCGCGCGCTGGCCACACTCCGCTCGGACACCGTCCGACGGGCGCTGTTGCTCGGGGTGCTCGCATTCGGCACGGCGCTGCTCACCGTCGACTACGTGCGCGTGCCGACGGGAACGTGGACCGTCGGGGACGTCGCGGAGATGGACATCCGCGCCACCAGCGCGCTGGAACTCCACGACACCACGGAGACCATCCGCCAGCAGCAGCTCGCCCAGGAGGGCGTGCTGAAGGTCTTCGACTTCGACGCGACCCTGGCTGCTCGCCTCAGCGGTCGCATCGGCGCGGCGTTCTCCGAGGCCCGTGCGGCACTGGAGGCGGCCCGGGTCACCGCACGCGCGGAGGACCGGGAGGAGCTCACCGACGCCGAGCTCGCGAGCATCACGGCGATCTTCCTGGCGCAGCTGGAGCTGTCGCTGGACGCCAACGACCTGCAGCGGGTCGTGGACGCCCGGTGGTCGCCGGAGGTCGAGCAGCGGGCCGTGGAGATGGTGGCGATGACGATGCGCGCCTACATCATCGCCGACAAATCGACGCTGGGAGCATCCGATGACGCCGTGAGCGTGGTGCGCATCCTCTCCCCCGACAAGAGAGACGAGATCCGGCTCGACGATTTCGATGCGGTGCAGGCACCGGCCGCGGCGCGGCGGCAGATCACCCTGTTCGCGATCGAGAACGGGGATGCGAACGACCCGGAGCTCAAGGCGGCGGTGGCGCTCGCTCGCGCCGCGGTGCGTCCCAACTTCTCCTACAACCAGCTTCTAACCGAGGACCGGCGGACGGCGGCGCGTCGGAGTGTCGACGAGGTCGTGGTGCACGTGCCGAAGGGCACCGTGATCGTCCGGGAAGGCGACCGGCTTGATGTCCGTGCGGTCGAACTCATCGGCGCCCTGCAGGAGAGCCGGTCCGGCTACAGCTTCTTCGGCGGCCTGCTGTCGCTCGTCGCCATGAGCGCGCTGCTGTTCATCGCCCTCGTGCAGTTTGCGACCGGCTACATCAAGAAGTTCGCCCGAGAGCCCAAGCAGCTCGAAGCCATGGGCGTACTCCTGCTGCTCTCGCTGGGCTTCGCGCGGCTCATCATCGAGCTCTCCCACCCGCTGGCGAGCGGTCTGGGGCTCGGCATGGAGCCATCGGCGCTCTGGTACCTCGTCCCGTTCGCGGGCTTTGCCATGCTGGCTCGGATCCTGGTGAACTCGGAGACCGCCATCGTCTGGATCCTCGCAGCCAGTGCGCTGCTGGGCGTGCTGATGAACCAGGAGGTCCTCTACGCGGTCTTCTACGCGGTCAGCGGCGTCACGGCCGCCGGTGCACTCGCCCACATCCGGGAGCGCGTCGGCGTGCTGCGGGCAGGGCTGCTCACCGGTCTGGTCAACGCCGCTGCAGCCCTCCTGCTGAACCTCGTGGCGGTGCACCTCGGGGACACGCCGGCCCTGGCCGAGGCGGCGTCCCAGCCGCTGTGGGATGTCAGCTTTGCGTTCCTGGGTGGCGTGCTCAGCGGCATCGTCGTGCTCGGGCTCGTACCCATCTTCGAGCTCTTCGGGTTCGTCACGGACTACCGGCTGCTGGAGCTGGCCAACCTCAACCACCCGCTGCTTCGGCAGCTGATGCTGCGGGCGCCGGGGACGTACCACCACTCCGTCACGGTCGCCCAGCTGTGCGAGGCGGCGGCCGAACGGATCGGGGCCAACGCGCTCCAGACCCGGGTGGCCTGCTACTTCCACGACATCGGAAAGGCCGTCAATCCCAAGTACTTCATCGAGAACCAGCGCGGAGGACCGAACCCCCACGACCGCCTCCCGGCGCGGACGTCGGCGCGGGTCATCGTGAACCACGTGGAGGACGGGGAGGCCATTGCCCGGCAGTACAACCTTCCCAAGCCCATCATCGACGGCATCGTGATGCATCACGGGACCGGACTCATCCAGTACTTCTACGCCAAGGCGGTGCAGGAGGCGGGTCCAGACGAGGTCGTGGATGAGGCGGACTACCGCTACCGGGGCACGCCCCCGGATTCCCGCGAGACGGGAATCATGATGCTCGCCGACAAGGTCGAGGCGGCATGCAGGACGCTCAAGGACAAATCCCAGGAGAACATCCGGGCGCTCATCCAGAAGATCGTGAACGGAGCCATCCTCGACGGGCAGCTCGAGCAGTGCCCTCTCACCGTCAAGGAACTCTACGACATCGTGGATGCCTTCACGGAGACCCTGCTCGGCATCTACCACCACCGGATCGAATACCCGGGCATCCCCCAGCGTCGCGCGGAAGCCCGTCGGGAGGATCCGCCGAGCGGACCCATCATCACCTTGGAGACGCCCACCGGGCCGGTGGCGCCCGGCGTGGCGCCGGCGAGCGAAGAGGCATCGGCACCGGTCCAGATCGCCGACCCGGCCGCTGCGCGGACGGTCGACTACGAGAGCGTCGAGCACCAGGGGCCGAGGGGAGAGCGGCGGCCCATCCAGCTGGACACCGAGTGAGCACCGGTCCGACGGTCGAGGTGGATGTCAGGGTGCCCGGTCTGGACGCGAAAGCGTTGCGTGCGGACGCCGAATGGCTGCTCCGGCGGCTCGCGCATCCCGGGGCGGAACTGAGTGTCGTGCTCTGCGATGACGCGTTCATTCGTCCCCTGAATCGGGACTACCGCGGCAAGGATGCACCGACGGACGTGCTGTCGTTCGCCATGCAGGAGGGGGAGGGGGTCCGCGAGGACGACCCGGTCCTCGGGGACCTGGTGATCAGTGCAGAGACGGCTGCGCGGCAGGCCGCCGAGCAGGGCCATCCCATCGAGGTCGAGTTGAGGGTGCTCCTGGTCCACGGTCTGCTGCACCTGCTCGGGTACGACCACGAACGAGATGAGGCCGAGGCCGAAGAGATGCGGACGGCCGAGTCGGCGCTGCTGGGGGAGATGGGCGGCGCGCCAGGACTGATCACCCGGGTGGGGGCATGACCGCGACGCTGCCTCTCCTGCTGGGTCTGGCCAGCGCGACGCCACGCGCCGTCGGGGTGGGCGGGGGACCGATACCGGCCGACGGCGTCGTCCGCGTCGCCTTCGAGGGCGTCCCGGTCAGCCGGGTCACGGTGAAAGATGGTGAAGGGGAGGAGCGGTCCCTGCTGGAATCCCGGTGCACCACCGCCAAGGCCGGGGAGACCGAGCTCTGCGTCTTCCGTCTTCCGGATGATGTCCCCGACGGCGTGCTGGCGCTCGAGGCAGATGCGCTGTCGACCACCGTGGAGGTGGCCGATGCGGCAGACCCGGGGACGTGGTCGGGCACGGTGCAGCAGCGGTCGGCGACCGTCTCCCAGCGGGACGACCCATCTCTCGGTGAGCGGGTCATGGATGTCGACTCCGCCTGGGATGCACCCGCCGCCCCCGCCGCGGGCTACATCCTCGAGATCCGGGACGAAACCGACCGACCCGTCGACTGGCGGACCATCCCGGTGGACGGAGCGTCCACCCTCCTCGTGGCCACCGCCACCGAGGTGCTGGTGTCGAGCGGAGAGCTCTGCCTGCAGCCTGCCGTGTTCAATCCCTACGATGAAGAGGTCTGGGTCGGGAACCGCATCTGTGAGGACATGCCCGACCCATCCGACCCGGCCTGCCGCGGCTGCGCGACGGGGACGGCAGGACCGACCGGCCTGCTCGCCGGCCTTGCATTGCTCTCGCTGGTCCGACGGCGGCGCTGAGGGAGCCGCGGGGCCTCGGTCGGCTCAGGCCGGGCGCAATGCGGCGGCCTCCACCACCTGGTCTGCCGTCGACGGATCCGCCGCGATGCGAAGCAGCGCGCGCGCGAGCGTCGTGGCGTCCATCGGGCCGTACCGGGCCTGGGGACCCTGGATACCGACGGCGGAGAGCATCCGGAGGCCCCCGTCGAAGAGCATCGCGCCGATCCGCTCACCGTGTCGGACTTCATCGCGATCCGGACCCGTGATGAAGCTGGGGCGGGCGCTCGTCCAGGGAAGGCTCCCGGCCGCGAGGGCCGCCTCGACCTCGCCGCGCGCACGCAGGTACCGGTTGCGGCCGGGTCTTTCCGCGCCGATGCTGCTCAGGAACACGAAGCGTGGGGCAGGGGAAGACCCCGACGCTGCTGCATGCAGCATGAGGGTGAGGTCGCGATCGACGCTCTCATAGGTTGCGGTCTCTCCCCGGGCGGCGGCCGCCTTGCTCCGGGCGCGGGTCGTCCCGAGCAGGCTGAAGATGGTGTCCGGTGCGTGGACGGCGAGCGTGGCCGCGAGCGGCGTCGGTTCCCAGGGGGTCCGGTCGACGATGGCGCCCAGTGACTCGAATACGGGCACAAGGCGGTCTCCACTCGTCGAACCGGGGCGGACGTGGGCAACCACCGTGTGTCCGGCCTCCCGCGCGGTCCGGACCAGCGCCTGCCCCGTGTAGCCGGTCGCGCCTGCAATGAAGAGCTTGTTCACGGTGCCTCCTGCACGGGAGCCCAGCCTACCCGGGCGACCCGCCCGGATGCACGTTACGAGCCGGGCTCCGTCCGGAGGAACGCCATGAGCCAGGACATCACCGATCTGCGGAAGTCCCTCCGTGAGCGCATCGAAGCGCTCAGGGGGCATCTTTGACGTCGCGGGAAAGCAGGAGCGCGTCGACGAGCTGAATGACATCGCCAACGACCCGGACTTCTGGAACGACCAGAAGCGGTCGCAGGCGATGCTGAAGGAGAAGGCCACGCTGGAGCGCGTGGTGAAGCTCTGGGCGGGGCTGGACGAGGCGTATGGCGACGCCGAGGCGATGCGGGAGCTCGCGGAGGAGGCGGAGGATCTCGAGACCATGGACGAGGCGACGGAGATGTTCCGGGCGCTCGTCCCCCAGGTCGACGAGGCGGAGATCCAGCAGATGCTCTCCGAGGAGGCCGACCCGATGGACGCCGTCCTCGAGGTCAATTCGGGGGCCGGCGGGACCGATGCGTCCGACTTCGCCCAGATGCTCTTCCGGATGTACCGCCAGTGGTCCGAGAAGATGGGCTTCAAGTTCAACGTGGTGGACCTCCAGCATCACGACGAAGCCGGCATCAAGTCCGCCCAGGTCGAGATCCAGGGGCCCTACGCCTATGGCTACCTCAAGGCGGAGATCGGTGTACACCGGCTGGTCCGGATCTCGCCGTTCGATTCCGCCGCGCGGCGCCACACGGCCTTCGCGAGTGTCGATGTCACACCGGACCTCGATGAGGATTTCGAGATCGACATCAACGAGTCCGACTGTCGGATCGACACGTACCGGTCGAGCGGAGCCGGCGGCCAGCACGTGAACACGACCGACTCCGCGGTCCGAATCACCCACCTGCCCACAGGCATCGTCGCTGCGTGCCAGGCGGAGCGCTCCCAGCACAAGAACAAGGCCAAGGCCTGGAAGATGCTGAAGGCCAAGCTGTACCAGCACGAGCTGGAGAAGCGACAGGCCGAGCTGGATGCGGCCAACGCGGACAAGAAGAAGATCGAGTGGGGGAGCCAGATCCGCAACTACGTGCTGCACCCCTATCGCCTCGTCAAGGACCTCCGCACCGGGCACGAATCCGGCAACACCGACCGCGTGCTGGACGGTGACCTGCTGCCCTTCATGGAGGCCTGGCTCGCACAGCGGACCGGACAGGAGGAAGCCGACGCCTGAGGGCCGCGCGTCCTTGACGGTCCCCGCACAACCGCGCCGCATCGACGGCTGCTACGCTGGCGACCTCCCGCGGAGTCTCCATGCGCGTCCGTTCCCTCGCCCTGCTTGCCTCGACCGCCCTGCTTGCCTGCAAGACCGATGATGAAGATGGCGGGGACGCCATGCCGCAGGTCACGGGCGCCATCGCGCCGGATGGAGAGGGCATCTCGGCGGACGTGCAGATCTATCAGGCGTTTGCGATGCACACGGGCAGTGGTTTCGCGGCCTACCTGTCGAACAATCCCGACGCGACCTGTGCCTCGGTCACCGACTACCTCCGCGGGGAGGCGCCGTACGATCCCTCCGACATCCTGGTCGGGGGCGCATGTGA
>JAYYRS010000269.1:0-4861 GCA_036126975.1 Myxococcota bacterium | reverse complement strand
CCGGACGCGTCGCGGTCTGCGTGCCTGCATCGACACCGGGATCGGCATCGTCCGCTGCGCCGGAGCAGTCCTCGTCGACGTCCAGCGCGTCGCAGACCTCCGTGGCCTCAGGGTGTACTGCAGCGTCCGTGTCGTCGCAGTCCGTCGCATCCACCACCGTCCCGGACGGCAGGTCGCAATACAGCGTGTCGCTGGCAGAAGCGTCCCCGAATCCGTCGCCGTCTGCATCCGGACGCGTCGCGGTCTGCGTGCCTGCATCGACACCGGGATCGGCATCGTCCGCTGCGCCGGAGCAGTCCTCGTCGACGTCCAGCGCGTCACAGATCTCCGTGGCGGCCGGATGGACGGCAGGGTCTCCGTCTTCGCAATCCGTACCGTCTGCAACCGCGCCGGACGGCGCATCACACGACGACGTCGACGTCGCGGGGTCACCGAACCCGTCTCCATCCGCGTCGGTATGCCAGGTCCCGCGTGACGACGCATCGACCCCGGGGTCGGCGTCATCTGCCGCGCCGGAGCAGTCCTCGTCGACATCGAGATCGTCGCACACCTCGGTCGCATCCGGATGGATGTTCTCGTCTCCGTCATCACAGTCCGTCGCATCGGCGACCTGATCGGGACCCGGGTCGCAGGACGTGCTGACGGCCGCCGCATCCCCGAACCCGTCGCCATCCGCATCGGCGTACCAGGACGACGCAGAGGAGGGATCCACGCCGTCATCGGCATCATCCGACACACCGGAGCAATCCTCGTCTACATCGAGTTCATCGCAGATCTCCACCGCTCCAGGGTTCACGGCAGGGTCTGCGTCATCGCAGTCGGTTCCGTCCTCGACCGCCCCCGATGGCTGGCTGCATGCCGATACGGCAGCGGCGGGATCTCCAAAGCCATCCCCGTCACCGTCCGCATGGAAGACCTGGGCGGTGTCCATGTCGAGGCTGTCGTCTTCGTCATCCACCAACGCGTCACAGTCGTTGTCGATTCCGTCACACACCACCACAGCGTCTGGATGCACAGCTGGTTCGGCGTCGTCGCAGTCCGTGCCGTCCGGGAACCCGTCGCCATCCGCATCCGTGCTGAGGTTGGATCGCCCCGTGTCGCTCTTTCCGTCGCAGCCGACGAGGAGCGCGGGCCAGAGAACGACCAGGAACGGGCGCAGTGCCATCATCGGGAATCCAGTGCAAGGGGCCCCTCCATCATGCCAGATGGATCCGCCGCTGCATCGATGGAAGTGTTCCACATCGACCGCATCGTCTGCCGTGGACGCTTCCCGCCGGTGGTTCGATTCGCACTCCACGGTTATGTCCGCCCAACGGCCATTCCCGTTGGTTCCCATTGTCCATCTCCTCCAGGGAGGGGTCGGGCCGATCGGGCAAATGGGACGGCGGAGCCACGCACGGCGGTGGGCACCCGCGCTACATTCGGCGCTCGACCTGGAGATCTGATGCCGTACACGCTGTTTTCCGTCGCTCTGCTCTGGAGCTGCACCGGAGATACCGACAAGGCGTCCACCGATACGGCGGGCGCAGACGACACCGGACCCAGCGACTCCCTGGATCCGGACTCCCTGCAGCCCGGGGTGAACGTCGTATCGATCGACCAGGTCGTCGAAGGAGAGACAATCGAGCGGACCTTTCGTCTGCATCTCCCCGCGGACTATGACGGCTCCGGCGCGACCCCCCTGCTGTTCGCATTCCATGGCAACGGCGGCACCGGAGAGGAGTTCATCTCACCGTTCGCCCCTCCGGTGGATGGCGGCGCGTTCGTGGGCGTCTACCCCGCAGGGATCGCCAACTCCTGGAACATCGGGCGGGAAGAATCCACTGCGGACGATGTGGCATTCGCCGAAGCGATCCTCGACGCGCTGGATGGCGTGCCCGGCATCGACACCAGCCGGCCGGTGGGGGTCGGGTTCTCCAACGGCTCCGCGCTGACCCACAAGATCGCCCTGGAGTCCGGGCTGTTCGTGGCCATCGTCCCGCAGGCCTCCCAGCTCCTGGTCGACGCCACACCGGCAGATGCCCCGGCCCCGGTCTCGGTCATGCAGTTCCATGGGACCGTGGACGACAGCTGCCCGTATGACGGGGGTGTCGGGGTTCTGGGCCATGAGTTCATGCCCGCAGAGGACAGCGCCGCCGCCTGGGCCGCCGCCAACGGCTGCGACGCCACACCAACCGAAACCGATATCGATCCCCACCTCAAGCTGGAGTGGCCGAACTGCGATGCGGGACGGCGCGTCGTCCACTACCGACTCAATGGCGTGGGTCATGCCGTGCCACCCGACGTCGACGGCGGCACGTATCCCCAGATCATCGACTTCCTGACCCAGGCACGCCAGTAACCGCACCGCTGGCGACCGCAGCGGAGCCCATGGTCCACCGCAGGGGCCTCGCCCCTGCGGTCGGCCACGCGCCCCCTGGCGCTACGCGCCCTTGCCGCCCGACAACCGGAGCGGATGCGGCTGGGTGTCCATCCCCGAGATCTCCACCGTCAGGTCGCGGTTGGCCGCGGTCGACTCGAAGTCCTTGATGACTTCCTGGATGTCCCGGTCGATGAAGCCCGCGGCGGCTCCCTCGATGGAGACGGTTGCGCCGTTCGGGATGGCTGCGAGCGCAGCCTTCAAGCTGCCCTTGTTGATGAAGGAGACATCCTTGACGAGCCGAACGACCGTCTTGCCGTCCTCTTCCGTGACCTGGACCGCGGTCTTGAAGCTGGTCAGGAACACCATGATGATCCCGACGACCAGGCCCGTCGTGACACCCACCAGCAGGTCGGTTGCCACCGTCACGAGGATGGTTGTGGCGAAAGGCAGGAACTGGTCGAGCCCGGCCGCCCAGAGCTGCTTGAACAGCGAAATCCGCGCCAGCTTGTAGCCCACCACCAGGAGCACCGCGGCGAGGGACGCGAGCGGGATCATGTTGAGCATCAAGGGGACTGCAACCACAAGACCCAACAGCAGCACCCCGTGGTACCACGCCGCCGCGCCGGTGCGGCCGCCCGAGTAGATGTTCGCGGAGCTGCGGACGATCACGGCGGTCATCGGAAGACCCCCGAGAAGTCCCGCCACCGTGTTGCCCACGCCCTGCGCCACAAGCTCGCGGTTGGTCGGAGAAATCCGCTTGAACGGGTCCAACTTGTCGGTCGCCTCCACGCACAGGAGGGTCTCGATGCTGGCGACGGCCGCGATCGTGGCGGCAAGGATGAGCAGTGGACCGTCGATCTGCGTTCCCGCGAAATCGGGGAACTGGATCTGGGTCTGGATGTCCTCCAGCGAGCGGAGCACGGGGAGCTCGACAAGGTGCTTGGCCGCCGAGGTGATCACGAAGTCCGGCGCGACCACCTTGTAGAGAGCGTTCAGACCGACACCCGAGAGGACCGCAACCAGCGGTCCTGGGATGATGCGCGACCAGCTCTGGTTCCGGATGAACGGCTGCTCCCAGAGGATGAGGATGGTCAGGGCCACCAGCGTCACGATCAGCACGCCTGGACTCAAGGTCTGGACTGCATGACCGATCTCGCCGAAGTACCCGAGCTTCTCCTCATCGACCAGCCCGCCCAGGGCATACGGGATCTGCTTCAGGATCAGGATGATTCCGATGGCAGCCAGCATGCCCTTGATGACGCTGAGCGGGAAGAACTCCGCAAAGAACCCGAGTCGGAGGACACCCAGCGCCAGCTGCATCAGCCCGGCGATGACGGTCGCGACCAGGAAGGCTTCCCAGCCGACCTCGGCGATGCCTGCAGCCACGATGCTGGCGAGACCCGCCGCGGGTCCGCTGACCGACAGTGGGCTCTTGGAGATCACCGTGACCACCAGACCGCCAACCATGCCGGTCACGAGACCTGACATCAGCGGCGCGTCCGATGCGAGGGCGATGCCGAGACACAGCGGCAGGGCGACGAGGAAGACCACCACGCCGGAAGGTAGGTCGTAGCGGAGGTTCTTCAGGATTCCCTTTTCCAGGGGTGCGGCGTCAGCCATGACATCTCTCCATCTGTCGAGTCGCGCGCCTCGGCGCAGGCAGCCGCATCGGGTCCGCGCCCGTCGGCAGCGCCCCCTCGTACCGCCACCCAACGGAAAGGGAAAATCGATTCTTCCGCTACAGCCGATAGGTTTTAGCTATATTATTCCCGTGCGCCACCTCAACTATCACCACCTCCGGTATTTCTGGGCCGTGGCCGAGCACGGCGGCGTGCGTCAAGCAGCACGCGCCCTCCACGTCACCCAGCCCACCGTATCCGGGCAGCTCAGACAGCTGGAGGAAGCGCTCGGCACGGCGTTGTTTGATCGGCGGGGCCGCAGTCTTGCCCTGACGGAGAAGGGGGAGGTGGTCTTTCGCTATGCGGAGAGCATCTTCACGATCGGGAGCGAGCTCCTCGACGCACTGGAGGACCGCCCGACCGGCCAGCTGCAGCGCTTCACGGTCGGTGTGGCGGACGGACTCCCCAAGACGGCCACCGTGATGCTGCTCGAGCCCGTCCTGAGCAGCCCTCGGATCCGGCTCGTTGTCCGCGAGGGCTCTCCCGAGTACCTGCTGTCTCGACTCGAAACCCGCGCCGTGGACGCGGTCCTGACCGACAGACCTGCACGACCGGCCGTCGCATCCCGGACCGTGAGCCATCTGCTCGGGGAGAGCTCGATCAGCATCTATGGCCCCCAGCCGCTCGCCGAACGCTACCGACGAGGGTTCCCGCAGAGCCTGGACGGCGCACCCTTCCTGCTCCCGCAGACCGGAAGCCCGCTCCGCCAGATCCTCGACCGCTGGTTCCGCACCTGCGAGGTGCAGCCAGACGTGGTCGCCGAGTTTGACGACGGCGCCATGATGAAGGCCTTCGGCAAGGACGGATTCGGCCTGTTCCC
>JAYYRS010000268.1:0-5650 GCA_036126975.1 Myxococcota bacterium | reverse complement strand
GGATGAAGCTCGTTCCCCCCGGTCCATCGAATCCCAGCGTGAAGCTGAGGGATGGCTCCTCCGCGCCCCGGAACAGCTCCACGACCAGGCCATTGTTGGCATCCAGGCCATATTCGTCGAGGTTTCCCTCATCGACCTTGACGTCAAGCGTCACGTCCTTGCGGAAGTTGTTGAGCAGCGCGCGGACGGCCATCTGATCCGCCTCGCCCTCGATGGGCGCAGCGAGGCGCCACACCCGTCCCTCCACGTCCTCGCCCGATGCACCCTCCGCAACATCGCTTGCGAGCACGACGGTGTTCACCGCCGTGCTGATCTCGATTCGCGTGACCTCATCGCGTGGAAGGGCCTCGATGGTCGGCAGCGCCTCGGCCAGCCGGGCGCCAGTGCCGGAATCGACGAGATTGAGTCCAAGCAGGGCGACCGCAGTCGCCGCGAGCAGCGCCGTCTTCCGCGTCGACCTCATGCTGCACCCCCGCCTGCCGGCGCATCGGGCTGGCCGCCGGGAGAGACGTCCTTCTCCCGTCTCGCGAACCACCGCACCAGACCGAAGACCAGCAGCAGCGCGGAGCCACCCAGGATGTTGACGGCCTTGAGCATGCTGGCCTGGCCGGACTCGACCGGATCCAGCTTCGCGAGCTGGACCGACTTGGAGCGGATCGAGATCAGGCTCTCGTCTTCCAGCATCCAGTCCGCAAGATTCAGTACGAAGGCGATGTTGTTGGCCACGAAGTCAGCGGAACCGCTCACGACCAGGCGCGTGGGTGCGCTCTGCCGCAGCTTGCCTGCCGGGTCGTCCGGCCGGGCGCCGTCTGCCCGCGGGATGTCCTTGTCCGCGAAGTAGCTGGGCCAGCTCCCGTTCATGCTGACGAGCACCGGGAAGCTCCCCCGCTCCTCGCCCCCTGCCACGACCTTGTAGGCGCTGGGGTCGATCGTCCGGATGCCCTTGATGCGTCCCGACGTCGGGGAGGTCGCGGCCAGCACCCGCGTCTCCAGCTCCGACGGCAGGTTGTCCGCGACCTGCAGGCTGCTCACGAAGGGAAACAACATGTTGTCGAGGTCCTTCACGACGGCGCTGTCGCGATCCAGCTCGGTTGCGCGCGGGATCAAGGGGTAGTTCACCGGCATCTGGACCGTGTACTTGCCCTGCCGGACGGGGAACCGCATCACGCCATTCTGGGCCCGGTCCACGACCACATCACGGTTGAGCTTCACGCCGTAGTGCCCGAGGATCGCCTCCAGTCCGTGGTAGACATTTCGGGGACGCAGCGTGCGCAGGTCGGGTTTGGTGTTTGTCGCGAAGACGGCCAGCGCTCCCCCGCGCATCAGGAACTGGTCCAGCTGATAGAGCGCGCGGTCCGACAGCGGCCGCTGCGGGCCGACGACGAACAGCGCGTCCACCTCGTCATCGACGCCGCCTTCTCCGCCGAGTTCAATGGACTTCAGCACGTAGTCCTCGGCCAGCCGATCCCGGATGGTCCCGAGCGGACCCTTGCCCTCGAGCAGGCTGGGCTCGCCGTTCGCAACGCTCCAGCCGATGACCTTGGGTTCCTCCTCGGTCACCAGAGAGCGCACCGCGCGAGCGAGGTCATACTCGAGGGTCTCGACGCGGGTGACGGCCGGAAGGACCTCCTGTCGTCCTCCATGGACCAGCGCGACCCCCATGAAGACCTTCTTCATCTCGGTGACGCTGGACGACCGATACCGATACTGGATGGGCTCGATGCCGAACCGCCGGGCCTCCTCCTCGAGCTCCTTGACGTTCGTCGGGTCGACGACCTCGATCTCCATCAGCCCACGAGAGTAGGCCCGGAAGTCCTCGAGCTTGTCCACGAGTGCCTGCTCGTGGTTGTTGTATGGCGCCTGCAGCCCGCCGGTGAAGTACACCTTGGCGACCAGGGGCTTGTCGAGCCGGTACATGATCGTCCGGCTCGCGATGTCCAGGCTGTAGAGGCGATCCTCCGTGAGGTCGACCCGAAGGAAGGACCGAGCGGCCCACGCGTTCAGCAGCACGACGATGACCAGCACGAGACCGGCCTGCAACCAGGCGTGCGCGAGGAGGGTACGACGGGTCATGCAGCCAGCCTGCGGCGCTCGAGGGACCACACGGCGAGGTGCAGGAACAACGCGACCACCGAGCCGTAGAAGATCAGGTCGCGGCTGTCGATGACACCACGGGCAAGGTTGTTGAAGTGGTACTCGAAGCTGATGTACTGCACGAGCGGCAGGATGACGGACGGCACCCGGGTGAGGGCGTAGCCGCTCGCGAAGGGCACGAGACAGACCAGCAAGGCGACGAGGAAGCTCACGATCTGGTTGCTCGTGAGGGCCGATGCCGCGGTTCCGATCGCGGTGAACGCAGCGCCAAGAAGGAACATTCCAACGTACCCACCGACCACGGGTCCCCAGTCGAGGTCGCCCAGGCCCGCCAGCGTCGCGGGGTAGGTCACCGTGAGCGCGAGCGCGAGCGTCATCAACGTGAGGCTCGCGAGGTACTTGCCCAGCACCATGGCGCCTTCGTCTATCGGCAGGGTGGCCAGCATCTCGATCGATCCGGTGCGCTTCTCTTCGGCAAACAGGCGCATGGTCACTGCCGGAATGAGCAGCAGGAAGAAGACGGCGCTCCAGAAGAACACGGGGCGCATCGTGGCCACCCCGGCGGCCAGGATGTCCTGGAAGAACATCGAGAACCCACCGACAAGGGCGAGGAACACCGGGATGACGATGTAGGCAAGCGAGGTGTCGAAGTAGCTCGAGAGCTCGCGCCGGTAGATGGCGAGGACTGCGCGCATCGAGCCCGTGGGGTGGGAGGGCGGGGAGGACGGACGGGGCCTCGTATTGAGGCAGGCCTCTCCGTCAAGGCCCCTACGCCACGCAACACACTCGTGTGACCGACGGATGCGGGCGGGTGGTAGCCTGCCGCCCTCCCCCTCCGCCGGGCACCCCGCCATGTCGCCCCTCCTGCTGGCCCTGCTGGCCTGCCAGCCTGCTCCACCAGAGCCACCTCCCACACCGGCGCGGGCCGTCCCTGCCCCGGTGCCGGGACCGCACGCAACGGACGACGAACGGCAGCGACTCCAGCGCTACCACGCAGATTGCACCGCAGGTGAGGCGCGCGGATGCGCCGCCCTGGGCCAGGTCCACCTCGACGGTGCCTGGGTGACACGCGATCCAGAGCGTGCGCGCACCATGTACGACATGGCCTGCGCCCTCGGCAGTCGCTGTTCCACGCTCGGGGTCCTCCTGTACCAGGGGGTCGGCGGACCGACGGATGCGGTGCGGGCACTGGCGCTGTGGCAGCAGGACTGCGAGGCAGGCGTGGCGGAGGGCTGCGCCCAGGAAGGCGTGGCCCACCAGCGAGGCATCGGCACGCCCGTCGATCTCGTCCTGGCGCGGGCACGGTTCGGGACCGCCTGCGCGGCGGATCATGCCGCGGGCTGCACCAACCTCGGGTACATGCGGCAGGGCGGCGAGGGAGGCCCGCGAGACATGCAGGGCGCGCGCACCGCCTACGACAAGGGCTGCAGGCTCGGCGATGACGCCGGCTGCAACAACCTCGGGCTCATCGCACCGCCCCTGTCGGAGGCCGTCCTGCTCAGCCCCGCCGATGGCAGCGTGCAGACCACCCCCACGCTGCCGGTGGGCGTCGCCCTGCCTGCAGGCCTCGCGGATGCGGAGGCGACACTTGAGCTGGACGGCCGTCCAGTGGACGACCCAGGACTGCTCATCCGCACCGGTCGCACTCCCCGCGGGCCGGGCGCCATGCTGCTCGCCACGCTGCGCGACGTCGCGCCGGGTGCACACCGGCTGGACGTCCGCCTCGCGGACTCCGACGGCGATGCGAAGGTCATCTCCGGATCCTTCACGCTCCGCCCGCCGCCCTGCGCAGTGTCCCTGCATGCGGTGGATGCCGCCGGGCTCCCGACCGCCGCCCGCGTCGTGGTCGAGGATCGGTCGGGCCCCGTGGCGCTCGCATCCACCAACGCATCCGCGCTCGACCCGATGGGACGAGACACCGCGCTGCACAGCCTGCTGCTCCCGTCCGGCTCCGGAACGCTGCACGTCGACCCTGGCTGGCATCGCCTCACGGCAGTGCGCTCCATCCGGGAGGACGTGGCGGTCTGGGAAGGCGAACTCTGCGTCGCGGGGGCGCCGCCCGCCATCACCCTGTCCGTTCCGACCGTGGTGGAGACCCCTGGCGCGCTGCTGGCCGATCTGCATGTCCACACTGCCGGGAGCGGCGATGCCTTCGTTCCCCACGGGTTGCGGGCGGACAGCCTGCGGGCGGCAGGACTGGAGACCATCGTCATCACGGACCATGACCAGGCGACGGACCCGACCCCACTCGGACTCGACGGCACGCTCCCAGGGGCGGAGGTGACGCTGCAAGGAGAGGCCCATCGCGCCTCGGGAGGGCACCTCAACGTCTTCCCTCTCCAGCCTGGCACGGATCTTCCCGCGGAGGGTCTGCCGGACATCGCGGCCGTCGTTGGACTCTCCCCGCCTGACGGGGTCGTGCAGCTCAACCACCCCCGCGGCATCCAGTTCCGCCCCAGCAACCCCGCGCGGCCGGCCGCGCATGCGCTGTTCACCCATGTCGGGTTCGACCGGACCCGCCCGGTCGCAGAGCAGCCGATTCTCGAGATGCTTTCCGGCGTCGAGGCGCTTGAGGTGGTCAATCGCTTCTCGTGGTCCCGCTACCTCGAGGTCCGAGCCGACTGGTTCACGCTGCTCAACGCGGGTCGGCGCATCGCCGGCACCGGAAACTCGGACAGCCATGGACTGGCGCTGGAGCAGGTGGGATTTCCGGTGAACCTCGTGCAGGCAGAGACGCCCGACGCGGTCCCCGCGGCGGTCGCTGCCGGACGGCTGTCGGTGTCGACCGGGCCCGTCGTCGACATCATCGTTCGTGATGCAGATCACGTCGCAGGTCCCGGGGACACGTTTCGGGCGCGCGAGGGCTGGGCGGACGTCATCGTGTCCGTTCGTTCTGCGCCGTGGGTTCCGGTGGGCCAGCTCCGGCTGATCCATGACGGAGAGACCGTCCACACCGCATCGATTCCCGGCGGGAGCGCCGGGGCCGATGGCGTCCGGATCATGCTCCGGCGTCCGGTCGAGGCGGATGGCTGGCTCATCGCGGAGGCCGGCTGGCCGATCGACGCCGATCCTTCGCTCCCTGCCGCCAGCCTGGGACCGACCATCCCCGGCGCCTACGGCCGGGTCGCTCCGGGCTACGTCCCGCTGGGCTTCACGAACCCGGTCTGGCTGGACGCCCCCGACTGAGCGGCCGCCTCAGCCTCCGGCCCCGGGCGCTTCCGCCGCCGCCCGCTCCGCGGCCCGCCGTTCCTTCTCCCGGCGCACCCGAGCATCCGTCTCGACATTGTTCTTGAGCCTCGCCAGGCCCCTCTCGTAGTCGGGACCCAGCAGGGAATCCATGTCCATGAAGAGGCTCATCGTCTTGGCGAGGAAGTCGTTCTCCGCGTCGTAGGTCCAGGTGACCTCCAGCCCGCCGTCCACCTCCGACCAGAGGAAGTGGGCGTCCGCCTCCGCAGGAAATGGCTCGCTGAACGTGAGGTGGTGGGTGACCCTGCCCGCCTCGTGCACCGTCAGGTCCATCCGGCCGCTTCCGACGTCCCGATTGCCTTCCCAGCTG
>JAYYRS010000267.1:0-4493 GCA_036126975.1 Myxococcota bacterium | reverse complement strand
AGCAAGGCCTCGAGCCATGCGACGTCCTCAAGGTGGCCCATCATGGCAGCGGGCATTCCAGCACCCAACGCTTCCTCGATACGGTCCAGGCCCGTCACGCCATCATCAGCTGTGGAAGGGACAACAAGTACAAACACCCCTACCCTGAGACGTTGGAGAGGCTTGGACGCGCCGGTGCGCGCGTCTACCGCACGGACATCCAGGGGACCATCCGGGTGATGATGCACGACCACACACTCCAGGTCGTGGCGCTCGGACCCGAGATCGGGACTCCCCGACCGATGACAGAAGCCCCGCCAGCCGCGCGGGATGACTCCCTCGGTCCACGGGTTGCGAAGGTGCCCGCGCCACGGCCCCCTGCGGCGTTCGAGGGCACACCTGCCCACTCCTCAGGCGGCCCGATTGTGGATCTGAACACGGCTACGATTGCGGACCTGGATGCGCTTCCCGGGATCGGTCCTGCGAAGGCGCGGACCATCGTGAACTGGCGGGACCAACATGGGCCCTTCACGAGCGTCGACCAGCTCGACGAAGTCCCCGGCATCGGACCTGCTACAATCGCAGGGCTCCGGACACGTGTGTCCATCGGTAGTGAACGAGGCGGATCGTGAAGGGTCGCGAGATCACCGTCGACCGAATCGAAGGAAATCGAGCCGTGCTCGTCGTAGCGGGCGAGGCGGTCGAGGTTCCCACCGTGGCGCTACCGCCGCGTGCCTGCGAAGGGTCCATCCTGGAGCTCACCCTCGGCGACGACCGGGCCATCCGGTCTTCGGCTGAGGAACGCATCCGCCGCCTCACTGCCACCTCCACCGTGCCCGATACGTTCGACCTGTGAACGCTCCTCCAGACGGGATCCCCGATGCTCCGACACTTCCTGCCCATCGCACTCGCCAGCCTGCTCTGGACGCCAGCCGCGCTCGCAGGCGTCAACGTCAACACCGCGAACCAGTCCGAGCTGGAATCCCTACCCGGCATCGGACCGGCGAAGGCTGCCGCCATCATCGACTATCGTTCTACCAACGGCGCATTCGTGAACTGCGCGCAGCTCGACGATGTACCCGGGATCGGCCCCGCTACCCTTGCAAACATCACACCGCAGTGCGAGGTCGGAGACGGAAAGACCGCGTCCTCAGGCGTCTCCGCACCGGCCGGCGCCCCGGCCTCCAACGGCTCGGAGGGTGATCGGGTGAACATCAACACCGCATCGGCGAGTGCGCTGACGGCCCTGCCCGGCATCGGTCCATCCAAGGCTGCCGCGATCGTAGCGGACCGGGACGCGAACGGAGCCTTTGCATCCTGCGGTGACCTGCAACGCGTCACGGGCGTCGGGGCGGCGACGGTCGGCGCCATCGCCGGCATGTGCAGCGCCGAATAGGGCCTCGCGCAGCCGGCACCACCCCACCCTCATCGGAAGCGTCGAAGGCTCGCATCGACGAGGGAAGCGACATCCGGCCGAGCAGACGCCGGTCGGGGCTGTGGGGCCTCCTGCCGGGCGCGTGCCATGGCGGCCGGCCCACTGCCCCACGATGGGTCCGACGCTGGCCGACCCTTCTCGCTGAGCGCAGCAACCTCCGCTGCGGGCAGGGGCCGCACGCCGCCGAGAGGCGCAGCGGCAGCGGCGATGCTGGCGAGATGCTCCACCAGCTCGAGCCGCAGCAGCGCCTGCTCGAAGCTGCCACCGACGCTCAGCACACCATGCCGATCCAGAAGCGCGACATCTGCATCTGCCAGGGCCACGCCGATGGCGACGTCGAGGTCCGGGGACTTCGGTCGATGGTACGGCACCACCGGAATCCGCGGCCCGAGGCTCACGACCGGCTCAGCCATGAAGGGATGGCCGAGGTCCTTCCCCGCCACGGCGAACGCGGTCGCGTACGGGGGATGGGCATGGAGGACCACGCCAATGTCCGGGCGCGCGGCATAGGCCGCCCTGTGGAGCTGCAGCTCGCTGAATGCCCGGCGGGTCCCCTGAACAACCCGGTTCTCTGCATCGACGACGATCAGTGACTCCGCCGTCACATCGCCCTTCGACACCGCGGTAGGCGTGCACAGAAGCCGCTCGCCTCCCACCCTGCACGACGCGTTGCCGTCATGGTTCGCGACCCAGCCCCTGGCGTGGAGAACGTGCGCAGTCTCGAGGAGCTGGCGCCGCAACTGCTCCTCGCTCACCCCAGCGGGCAGGCCGCTCATGGCGCGCCCCCAAGGTCGATCATGTCGACGATTCCGAGCACGACCGCGTGGTGAGGGTCGGTGGATGACCCGAGGATCTGCCGCGCCGTGTTTCCCTCCCGTGCGGCGAGCACGAGGTCGCCGGGCCCCGCCTGGACCGCATCGCAGGCAAGGAATTCCCGACCCATCGGAGTGTGGCCGTCGGTGTCCACGGGCTGGCAGACCAGCACTATCTTTCCGTCGAAAGCAGGATGTTTCACGGTAGAGACGCTGTTCCCGATGACGCGACAGAGAATCACAGCAAGCTCCGGTCGTGCCATGCATGGTCGACAATACCGACCACAGCGCAGTCCACAGGCGCGAAATGCTTGGGCAGCGCCAGGGCCGCTTCTCGGCCCGTGACCCATTTCACGAGGTCCCCTGGCCCCGCTTGCAGGTTGTCGGCGGCCACGATCGGTTCGCCCTGCGGATTTCCGCCCGCATCCTCTGGCTGGATGACGAGCAGCCGAACCCCAACGAGGGTGGGATACTTTTCGGAGGCGACGACTCGCCCGATGACCCGAGCCAACTCCATCAGTCTTCCCCCTGCTGCAACGAAAATGGCGCCTTGCGAAGGAGCCATGAGACCATCTCTTCGTGCGGACGTGCGATGCACTCGACACGATGAAGATGCCCGGCAGCCTGCAAGACGCCCGCAGCCACCTCCAGGGCGACCTCGACGTCGTGCTGGACACCATGCACCACGAAGTATGCACGGCCACCAAGGCCGCCGGCAACGCGGATGCCGGTCAGCGCCACGCTGGCGTCCTTGAGCGCCTTGTCGCACGCGACCAGCGTGGACGCAATGCGGCGACCCTCGATGACGCCCAGCGCGTCGAGCTCGTCCGCCGTGCGGACATCGTCTTGCCCACGAAGACCCGCCAGAAGGATGGGGTGGGCAAAAGGCAGGAACATCTCGTCGATGACCTGATCACGTCCCACCGCCTGAGCCTCTGTGTGAGACGCCTCGACCTCTGCGACCCCTCCGCAGAACAGGACGAGAACACGGCCGGGCTCGACGAGGTTGGCTTCGAGGATCCGGACGGGAGCCTGCTTGACCAGCGCATCCAGCGCACGGAGTCCGCCGGCTACGGACTCGAATTCGAGCAGCGCGAGGGCGTCTTCGACGGGAGGGGCTTCGGCCACGAGCCCCTCAGACGATGCGGAAGTATCCCGCGAGGGTGCAGCGACGCTCGCGGGTGAACGTGCGGGCGGTCGTCAGGCCGTCCCCGGTGGGCGACGCAATGGTGAAGCTGGTGTACCCCTCTCCTCCGAATCCAAGCCCGGCCACATGCGAGGCGTTCTTCACAAAGATGCTGCCGTCGAACCGACGGGCCATCCGGTGGAGTGCGTCGAGGTCGCGGGAGTACATCGACGCGGTGTGTCCGTACCCGTGCTCAGCCTCGACCGCGAGATCGATGGCCTCGTGTACGTCTGGTACACGGACGAACGGAAGCACGGGCATCAGGAGCTCGGTCTGCACGAATGGGTGCTGGGCATCGACCTCGCAGATGATGAGTCGAGGGTCTCCGGTGAAGGGCACGTCGATCTCGCGCAGCATCTTCCCTGCATCTTTTCCGATCCACGCACGGTTCGTGTGCTCGCGGTCTGCCTGGAGGATCAGCTTCTCGAGTCGGGAGATCTGGTGGTTCCGCAGCCGCACGCAGCCCAACGACTCCACCCGCTCCAGCAGTTCGTCGAAGATGCTCTCGACAGCGAACACCTCTTTTTCGTCCACGCAGATGATGTTGTTGTCGAGACTCGCCCCCGCGACGATGCCGCGTGCCGCGCAGTCGAGATCGGCAGTCTGGTCCACGACCACCGGGGGGTTCCCCGGCCCACCAGCGACGCATCGCTTGCCGGAGGCCATGGCGGCCTTCACGACGGCCCCCCCTCCGGTGACGACGATCATGCGCGTGCCCTTGTGTGCCATGACCTCACCCGCCGACGCGATGGTCGGCGCACCGACGCAGGTCATCAGGTTCTCCGGTCCGCCGACCTCGATGCTTGCGCGATTGATGAGATCGATGACATATGCCGAGCACTGCTTGGCGCCGGGGTGCGTGTTGAACACCACGCCATTTCCTCCCGATACCATGCCGATGCCGTTGTTGAGGATGGTCTCCGTGGGATTCGTGCTCGGCGTGATGGCGCCAATGACGCCGTAGGGCGCACGCTCCATCAATGTGAGTCCACCATCGCCGCTCCAGGCGGTCGGCTCGAGGATCTCCGGCCCCGGGGTCTTGTGGATCACAAGCAGGTTCTTCTTGATCTTGTCTTCGAAT
>JAYYRS010000266.1:0-6965 GCA_036126975.1 Myxococcota bacterium | reverse complement strand
CCTTGGCCAAGGCATGCTCCGGCCCGCGACGTTAGCACGCGGCCATGACATCGCCGTCCCCTGCCCTGCCAGGTGCTCCTGTCGACGAAGTCGACGCCCTGCTGCGACCCCTGCTGCTGGCCGCGGGCGAGCTGGCGCTGGACGGGTTTCGCCGAGTCCGCGTGGACCGCAAGCAGGATGGCAGCGTTGTGACCGCTGTGGACCGCGGGGCGGAATGCCTTCTCTTCGACGGGCTGCGGGCGGCGTTTCCTCGAGATGGCATCAAGGGGGAAGAGGGCGCGACGCACCAGGGGGGGCCGGCCTACTGGGTCGTGGACCCCCTGGACGGGACCCTTGCCTTCACGGAAGGGCTTGCGCACTGGGGTCCCAGCCTCGCGCGGATCCGAGAAGGCCGCATCGATGCCGGCGCAACCTGGCTCCCGCGGACGCGGGACCATTTCTACGTCCGCGACGAATCCGAGGCATTCCTGGACGGCGCACGGCTCGCGCCGCTCCCGACGGCTGCTGGCCGCCCGCGTGGATCCATCTTCCTGCCCTCGCGATTCCTGTTCCACGTCAAGCTGGACTGGCCGGGTCGAGTCCGCGGGCTCGGCAGCATCGCCGCACATCTTGCGCTCGTGGCCACGGGCGGGGTCGAGGCCTGCATTGTCGGTCCGGGTTGGAGCCCGTGGGATACCGCGACGGGAATGGCCTTGATACGCGCCGTCGGCGGGCAGGTCCGCGCGCTGGATGGCGCGCCCCTTGACTTCCTCGCAGACGTGGGCATTCCCTTCGTCGCCGGTACTGCGCGTGCGACGGAGTGGGTCACCGCCCCCGGTCGCATTGCATTCCTCTCCGACCGAGGCCACCGTGGCTGAACCGACCTCCGAGCCGACTCCCAACGACGAGATCACGAGCGACGAGCCCATCGTCGTCGACGTGGACGCCGTGGGAATGCCCGATGCCCCGGAGTCGCCGGAACCCGCGCGCCAGCTGCCATCGCTGGCCAAGCCGACCTCTGCAGCAACCAAGAACGACCTGCTGTCCTACTATCTCGCCGAAGTCCGGCGGTATCCTCTGCTCGAGCCCGAGGAGGAGAAGGCGCTGGCCGTCCGGTACCAGGAGAGCGGCGACTCCGATGCCGCACATGCCCTGGTCACGGCAAATCTCCGCCTCGTCGTCAAGCTGGCGTTCCAGTACCATCGGCAGTGGTCGAACGTGCTCGATCTCATCCAGGAAGGCAACGTCGGCCTCGTCGAGGCACTCAACCGGTACGACCCGTACCGGGGGATCCGGTTCTCCAGCTACGCCCAGTACTGGATCCGCGCGATGATCCTGCGATTCCTGATGGACAACTATCGCCTCGTCCGGCTGGGCTCGACGCGACACGGGCGCAAGCTGTTCTTCCAGCTGCAGAAGGAGAAGGAACGCCTGATCAAGGAGGGCGTCCATCCATCGACACTCGCGCTCTCCGAGGCGCTCGAGGTACCGGAGAGAGAAGTCGTGATCGTCGACCAGCACCTCTCCGCACCGGCGCTGAGCCTGCACGCACCCGCTGGCGGTGCCGATGAGGGTCGCGCACTGAATGAGCTGGTTGGCGACGGGGACGAGGTCGCCCCCGATGAGCAGGTGGAGCGCAGCGAGCTCGGCGCGATCGTGAAGGGCCAGCTCGCCGCATTCGCCGAGGGCCTGCGCGACGACCGCGAACGGTCCATCTGGGTGCGGCGCCTGACGGCCCAGGAACCCGAGAGCCTGGCATCACTCGGCGAGGAGTACGGGGTCTCGAAAGAGCGGATCCGCCAGGTGGAGGCCCGCATCAAGAAACGACTCCGGGAACACCTGACGCGCGAACTCGGCGAGGAGATTGCGTTCGAGTTCGACGTCCCGGACCGTGACTGAACGCCCTGCCCACCATCGCGCGGCCGATGTCAGACGAGCCGCCCCCGGAACGGGCCGGCGCTGCGGACCAGGATCGTGCTCGGCTGGCCGTCGACCAGCGCAAGCAATCGCCCGGCCGCTGACTCCTCTTGACCGGCCGCAACCAGCGGCAGCCCCAGGAAGACGAGGTCGCTCCCGCGCGAGCGCTCGTGGATCACCTCCGTCACGCTCCGGTCGGGCGGCTGGATGACGGCCTCGACCTCGGCTTGGATCCGGGTGTCCGCGAGCCCCGACTCGACCTGCGCAACACGGGCCGTCGCCGTCTCTTCGTCAGGGACTACGCTGCACAGCGTGATCCGCGCACTGCGCCAGTCGTCATCGACACTCAAGAGGTGTGCGAGCAGAAGCATCATGTCGCCGTTCTGTTCCTTTCCGGCCCACCAGACGAGGATGCGACCCGCCCCCGGCTGGCGGCCGCCCGGCACCGGACGCATCCACATGACCGACTTGTCCAGACCTGCGAGATGGCGCACCCTCTGCAACATCGCAGCGATGAGCTGCGGGTCCCGGCCGGGCCACCCGAAGGCCACCATGTTGGAGTCCACACCACCGATTCCATGGGCCTGGGCCACGGACATGAACCCGGACTCGAGGTCGGGAACGACCACCACCTCGGAAAATGCCAGGACCCGCTCCTCGTCCAGCCGCATCTGGCACCGGTCCTGCAAGGCCCGCGCCTCCGGGCGCCGCTCCATGTCGCCCAGCAGCAACGTGGAGACCGTCACGAGGCCGTGGTCCTGGGAGAAGTTGGATGCCATGCGCACGCAGGCGAGATTCCTCTCAAGGTCTGCCGTGAAGAAGAGGATGTGGGGTCGCCAGTTCCGTGCGTCGACGTTCGCGGTGCGGAGCTGGACCATCGAGAACCGGACCAGGGCCATCCAGAGCCCGCTGCGCAGATCGCCCCAGGTCGCCTCGAGGCTTCTCCGACGCAGCACCCACCAGATGATGAACTCGATCACGACCGCAGCCAGGAAGGCCAACGGATTGATGGCAAACATTGCGATGAAGCAACCGACGGCGCCCGCAAGGGAGACGAACCAGGGGATGCGGATCTGCGGTCGGTAGCTCGGGTCCTTGACGAGGTCCTCAAGCGCTGCGGCCAGATTCAGCATGCCGTAGGTCGTCAAGAAGAACATCGACACGACGCTCGCTACGACGTTCAGGTCCCCCAGAGCCACGGCGCCAAGCGCGACGAGTCCGCTGATCCGGAGCGCGACCATCGGCTCGCCGCTGACGGGGTCCAGACGAGCGATCCACGCCGGAGCCAGACGGTCCTGGGCCAGCGCCTGGAGCGTCCGGGGGGCGCCGAGGATGCTTCCGATCGCGCTCGACAGGATCGCACCCCACAATCCGGGCATCACCGCAGCCCCCACCCAGGCCACCTTGGTCCAGAGGAGGGGGTCCGACAGCGTCCCGGGGCCGCCCGCGCGCGACAGGATGAACGGCATCGCCATGTAGACGATGAAGCCTGTCAACACCGCAAAGAGCACACCCTTCGGGATGGATTTCGCGGGGTCCTTCAGATCCCCCGAGAGGCCAACCCCGGCCAACACACCCGTCACTGCCGGGAAGAACACCGCAAAGACCGGCCAGAAGCTTGCATCGGTCCAGGGCCCGACCGCGGGGACCTGCGCGGGCCCCCAGCCCACGCCCACCACGAGCGACATCAGCGAGATCGCGATGAGCCCCATGATCGGCAGCTGCATCTTCAAGGCGAGGACGGTGCTGCGCGCGGCGACGAGCACGACGGAAAGGACGATGGTCGCCGCCACCCACTGCACGGGCGGCCCCCCGTCGGACAGGCCGAGGGCGACCTCGTGCAGCCATCCACCCAGGCCAGACGCCTCGAGGCCTTCGTGCCGTTCGAACAGCCAGGTCAGGCCTCGAGTGGCGAGCCCGCCCACTCCCGGCCAGATGATGCGGAGGCTCTCTGCAAGTCCGTAGGCATAGAGCGTCACGGAGAGTGCTTGGGACAGGTACAGCGGGATGCCGAGCGCACCGCCAAGCTCCAGCCCGAGGCTTCGGGAGATGATGTAGTAGGCGCCGCCGACGCCCACCCGCATGTTGGTGGCCAGCGCCGAGAGGGAAAGCGCGGTGATCGCGGTGATCGCGTTGGCGAGCAGCACGATCCCGACGGTGCCCCAGACACCCGCATTCGCGACCACCCACCCCATGCGCATGTAGAGGATCACGCCGAGAATGGTCAAAACCGTCGGCGTGTAGACGCCGATGAAGGTCCCGAGGTCGAGGCCCCCGTTCTCCGACGGGGCCGGCTGTTCCTGCTCGCTGCCCATGGACTCCATCCGCCAGTCTCTCCGACCGGTCGCGCACCATAGCGCAGCGGGCCTGACGGGGTCCGCTCAGGCGGGGAACTGGTCCAGCAGCCGGTTGACCTCGAGCGCGGCGTCGGCCTCGGCCTGGGCCTCGAGCCCCGCCTGCTCGAGCTGGGAGATGTCCTCCGCAAGGTTGTCCATCGCCGTATCGGCCAGCTGCTGGTCACCGAGTTCCGTGAGGCCCTCGAGCGCTCGGAGCGCTTCGCCCACCTCATCCATCAGGTCCGCCGTGCCAGGAGCACCATCGACCCCGACCCGGGCGGCCTCCACCACCTGGCGGGTCCGACACCGATCCGCGAGGTAGGCCAGGGTATCGGCGAGACGGTCCATGCGGTTCTGGAGGTCGATGTAGGTGGCCCTCGCCCTCTCCTTCTCGTCTCGAACGAGCTCCCGGTCCTCGGCGGTCAGCTCGGCGACCGGTGGTGCCCCGGGGATGGTCACGGACAGATCCGCGAGCCGGCCCTCCACATGGACGACGAAACCCCGCACATCCGACGCGGCCGACTCATAGGTTGCTGCCGCCCCATCCAGCTGCGCCACCGGGATGTCCCCCGCTGGCATGTGTTCGAGCCGCGGCCGGGCCCGTGCCGTGATGGCCACGTGGGCACGGATCAACAGGACGGCCCGCGTGCGCCAGACCAGACCGGTCACCCGACGCATGCTCGCGGTGCGGGCCAGGAGCGCAGCGGCGTCAGACGCATACCGCTCCGCGAGTTCTCCCCGGCCCTCCTTGGATGCGACCTTCTCGCCCCGCGAGCGGAGATGGTCGGCCTGGTCGACCGCGGCCCCGTGGCTCGTGACCAGCCGTGCCTCCAGCTGCGCCAGCCGGTCCGGGTACCGAAGCAGGTCCTCGCCCGCGCGCCATGCGGGGTAGTGACGCGCGCTGACGCGGCCATCCCGCCGACGGCTGCGCGGGAGGGCTCGCTCCTCTCGCCGACGGCGAAGCCACGCAAAACCCCACGCGCCAGCCCCCAGGAGCGCCAGCCCAGCGCCGAGCAGGAGGTAGCCGACCAGGTGGAACGGAGACATGGCGAGCACGGACATCGGATGCAGGACTATCCACCCGCCCCCGCAGCGGCGAGGCGGCGAATCGGGCCATTCCTTCTCTCAGCGGCTAAATTGAGTTATACAATCAGGCATGCAGCTCACACGACGGCATGTCCTCGCCATGACGGCACTCACCACGGGGGCCGCCGCCGCGACCGCCGGTGTTGTCGGCGCCCGGTGGTGGGACCGGCCCGCCGGCGCCGGCTTCCGGCATCTCTCGGCAGCGGAGGGGGTGTTCCTGCGCGCGTTTGCCGGAGCGACCTACCCCGCGACCGTGGCCATTCCGCACGACGGGGGTGACCTCGCTCTGGATCACTATCTGGACGACGCCCTCCAAACGATGGTCGGGACCCAGCGCAGCCTCGTCAAGGTCCTGCTGCATGCGCTCGACACCTGGCCGATGCCGCGGCGTCGGCACGCATTCGCCGACCTCGACCGACCGCAGCAACAGCAGGTCGTCGACCACTGGACGACCCACTTCCGGTCGGAGGTCCGCCAGGCCGCGACCAGTCTCGTGCTCCTTGTTGGCATGGGCTACACCACCCACCCCCGGGTGGCGCCGTTCTTCGCTTCGCTCCACACCTGCGGGTACGGCAGATGAGCGGCGCCCATCTCCGCGTGAAGCACCCCGAGGTGCCCCGGTACCCTGCACCGCAACCCGGCATCATCCGGCCCGCGGCACCCGCCCGGGGGTTTGAGGACATCGGGCCCGGTGTCACATACGAGGCGGATGCGGTCGTCGTGGGCACCGGCCCGGGCGGGGCCGCGTGCGCCATGCAGCTGGCCGAGGCAGGCCTCCGGGTCGTCCTCGTCGAAGAGGGACCCGCGCGCAGTCGATTCCGACCAAGCTACGGAAACACGGCGCGCTACCACATGCAGGAGGGGGGAAGCATGCTCGCGCGCGGGCGCTCCATCTTTCCGGTGGCGGCAGGTCGCGGGGTCGGTGGGGGCACCCTCGTGAACTCCGCACTCTCGTTCCGGACTCCTTCCGCAGTGCTCCAGGAATGGGCTGCGCTGCTCTCGGACCCGGCCTGGGGACCCGAATCAGTCCTCCCGGTCATCGAGGAGGTCGAGCGTTGGGTCGGCGTATGCACCACGCCCGAGGCGGTCGCCGGTCGCAACAACATGCTGCTCGTACAGGGAGCCGAGGCCCTCGGTCTCCCGGGTGGGCTCGCGCCTCGCAGCACACCCGGCTGTCGCGGATGCGGCATCTGCAACTTCGGCTGCCCGTCCAACGGGAAGGCGAGCACGAACTTCACCTTCCTCCCCCGAGTGGTCGACCTCGGCGGACTGATCCAGGCAGAGGCCAGGATCAGCGAGGTCATCGTCGAGGGTGGTCGGGCTGTTGGCGTCCGGGGCCACGCCGTCCATCCCGAGACCCAGGCGCGGGGGGGGGCCGTGACCGTCCGGGCTCCGCGGGTCGTCCTCTCGGCCGGCGCGATCGGCACACCGCGGCTGCTCTGGACCAGCGGCCTCGGCACCCGGCTCGGGGGCGCTGTCGGGAAGGGCCTTCATGTCCACCCCGGAGGCGCAGTCCTCGGCCTGCATCCCGAGCGCATCGAGTTGTGGAAGGGTGCAACGCAGGGGGCCTACTTCCATCATCCGGACCTGCCGGGCGTGCTCCCCCACACCTTCACCGCACCGCCCGAGGTGTGCCTCGGAACGCTC
>JAYYRS010000265.1:0-2824 GCA_036126975.1 Myxococcota bacterium | reverse complement strand
GGGACCCCGGCGCTGTCCAGCACGCGTCCCTGCGTGGTCAGCTGGGCCGGGACGGCGAGGGCCACCGACGGGGCGGCGGCGAGGAGGAGGGCGAAAGGAGTGGTCTTCATCGTGTTCTCCGGCTGGGACATCCAGGAGGCTTCAAGAGGATGGCCTCGGCCTGCGGCGTGTGCATGCCGCAGCAGACCGACATCGTGCTGGGCAAGCAGGCCGCGCCCGCAGCCTGGGCGATGGGCCGCGCGGTGGACAGGCCGGCGCCCAAGGTCAAGACGGGCAGCAGAGGGTGCAGACGATTGCGGAAAGCGAATACTCGGTGTCCCCCCCAAAGGCGACCGTCTCTTCAGCAAAGTGGCCCGCTGTTCCCGTCGCCGTCAGCGCCGTGTCGGCGACGCATACCGGTCCGGCAACCCCTCCTGTCGCGAGGGTGTACGAACGTTCGAAGAAGCGGAATGTCTGCACGATCCCCGTTCCTGCATAGGCCGACGAGTAGCCCGTCAGGCAGGATGTCGTCCCCCACGCGGTGTAGCACCCACCCCCACCGCCCCCTGTCGCCGCATGCGAGTGCAGCGCATCCGCGCTGCCGCCGCCCGTCAGCGTCTGCACCATCGAGGCACTGAGCGCATCGTCCGCGCTGCTGCCCAGATCGATGCTGCCGTCCGTCAGGCTGGTGCTCGTGCCCTGGATGGTCACGCTCGCCGGGGTGATGTCGATGCCGTCGCTCGTCGACGAATGGTGCGCGTCGGGGTCGGCGCCGTGGTCGGCGTCGGTGAGGATGGCGCCGCCGTCGACGGTCGCTCCCGCTGCGAGGGCGAGGCCCGAGACGGCCTCGACCATGGCCTGGACCTCGGCACTGGTGAGCGTGGTGTCCGTGTCGGTTCCGCAGGCCCAGCTGCTCGACGACAGGCTGTAGACCAGGACCTCTCCATCGGCGCAGGCCGTGGCGGCCAGCATGTCGTCGTCGCCGTCGGCGAGGCCGCTCGGCACGCCGGACAGCTGGCTCCAGGCCACGGCGCTGCTGGTCGTGAGCACGCTGTTGCCGCCCACCACCAGCGAGCCGGAGAGGGTGAGCCCGGTGGCGGCTTCCACGGCCGCGATGACCTCGGTGTCGGTGAGGGTGGTGTCCGTGTCGGTCCCGCAGGCCCAGGTGCCGGCCCCCGTGGAGTAGACGGCGAGGGCACCGTCTCCGCATGCGAGGGTGGCCAGGGTGTCGTCATCGCCGTCCGCCACGCCGGTGGGAACGGAGACCAGCTGCGACCAGTCGATGGCGCTGGCGTCGGTGAGGACGGTGTCGCCGGCGACGGTCAGCGTGCCGCTGAGTGCGACGCCGGTGGCGGCCTCCACCGCCGCGACCACCTCGGCCGCCGTCAGCGTGGTGTCCGTGTCGTCGCCACAGACCCAGGCGGTGCCCGCCGTGTCGTAGACCGCGAGCTGACCCTCGGTGCAGGACAGCCCCGCCAGCGTGTCGTCATCCCCGTCGTCGAGCCCGGCGGGCACGCTCACGAGCAGGCTCCAGTCGATCTCGGAGTCTTCGGTGAGGATGGTGTAGCCGTCCATGGTCGAGCCGGCGTACAGGTCGACGGCGTCGGTGCCAACCGCGACCACCACGTCGGCGTCGGACAGGGTCGAGTCGCTGAAGCCGTCGCAGACCCAGGCGGCAGTGTCGGTGTCGAAGACGGCCCACTGGCCGTCGGTGCAGACGAGGTCCGCCAGGGTGTCGGCGTCGTCTTCGTCGGCGAAGTCGGCGGGCACGCCGGTCAGGTCGGACCAGGCCGCGACCGGCGAGGGGCCGGTCCAGGTGCCGTCGCTGGCCACGACCTCGGTCCCGCCGACGGTGAGGCTCCCGGCGTCGATCTCCGCACCGGGGGCGAGCTCGGTGGCGACGCCGGCCTGCCGGGCGTAGGGCACGCTGCCGACGGTCATGCGGGGGCTCATGGGATCCTGGCCATCCAGCTGGACCTCCAGGTACAGGGGCCACTGGTCGAGGATGCTGTCCTCCAACGGGTTGCCCGCCTCGTCCGTGCCCAGCATGACGGTGTAGAAGCCGCTGTCGAAGGACACGGTCCGGGTCTCCTCCCACAGGGAGTTTCCACCGGTCTCGCCGTCCATGAGGCGGAAGGTGACGTCCGCCGTGTCGGCGAGGGGCTGGCCATCGGCGTCCAGCACGCGCCCCTGCGTGGTCAGCTGGGCCGGGACGGCGAGGGCCACCGACGGTGCGGCGGCGAGGAGGAGGGCGAGACAGGGGAAACCGCGATGCATGGTCGTCCTCGGAGCAGTCAGGGAGAGACCCGCCGGATGGCGCCAGCGTGCAGGGTGTGGGTGCCGTCCGTGGCCGTGGTCGTGAGCGCGACCTCGGCAGGGCCGATGCAGGTGATGGCGGTGTGCGTCCCGCTGGTGGCGATGCCACCGCCCGCGCAGAGCGTGCTGCCGCCGACGGTGCGGTCGTCCGCATCGGTGTCCGCGTCGGTGTCTCCATCCGCGTCGGTGTCGGTGTCTCCGTCCGGACCACCGTCGGTGTCCGTGTCGGCGTCCCCCTGCCCGTCGGGATCCGTGCCCTTGTCGTCGAAGCCGTCGGTGCAGGCGGTCAGAAAGGCGAGCATGAGGAGGATTCTTCGCATGGGGGCTCCTGGGCCACCGAGGATAGCACCGCGCCCGCACCAGATGGGAGCCGCTTCCGGAGCCGCCCTCCGGGGGGGCGCGTGGCGTCGCCGGGCTACCGGAACTCGCAGATGAACCCTGCGGAGTTGGTGCAGGGCGCATCGCCCCACCGGTACCCATGCGTGGACAGGAGCCGCCCACAGTCGGCCCCGCCATTGTCGTCCGGCTC
>JAYYRS010000264.1:0-7244 GCA_036126975.1 Myxococcota bacterium | reverse complement strand
CCGGCCCTCGAACGGGTCGTCGTCCACCTCCACGGCACCGCCGGGATCGACGACCCCGATCGGCGTCTCCGGCCAGCCCTCCGCAGCCAGGACGGCCGCCAACGCCACCGCCATCAGGCCATGGCCCCGAGACGACGGATGCATCTCGTCCAGGAACAGCTGACCCGGTGGAAGACCGCTCTCGATGAAGGCATCGGGGATCGAGACGAGCGGGGCGTCGCAGGCAGCCGCCGTCCGCACCATGGCGTCCCGGTACGGCGCCCAGGGCGGCGTCCCCGGCCGCGGCTGCAGATCTTCGACGTTGGCCAGCAGGACGAACACCACACCGCCGCCCCGCTCGCTCATGACCGAACAGAAGCGCGCCAGGTTCTCCGCATAGTCCTGCAGGGGCACCCGGCGGCGCCCGCCGCCCTGTTCGCCCGCCTCCATCCAACCCACGGCCTCCGCCTCGGGTCCCTCGTCCCCGAGGATGCGCCGGATGAGGCGGCCCGTGGCCGTGCCGGAGATGAATGCTGCCACCTGGGCGACGGGGTCGATCCGCCAGGCACGGTGGGCGCCGAGTCGCTCCGCGTCCACGAACCGGTCGAAGTTGTTGTCCGACCAGAGCGCCCCGACGAGGAGCACATCCGGTGCCAGCGCCAGGCCCTGTGCCTCCAGCAGGTTGAGCGCCTGCTCGGTCGAGTAGCCCGGCACGCCCCCGTTGATGACCTCCACCCCACCCAGCTGCGCCTCGAGCCGGGCCGTGAAGACCGCCCTGTCGGACACCCCGAACCCGTAGATGCTGCTGTCGCCCAGCGCGAGCAGACGCGGGCCCGTCGCGGGCCCGCGCTCGCGGTCGCGGAAGCCCGCAGCATTGACGTGCACCGGCTGACCATGCTCCACGCGATCCCCCGGCGCGAGCCGCCACAGCAGGCTCGGGTCGCCGTGCAGGAGGATCCCCCGGCCGCGCGCATCCGCCCCCCCCCCGTCGACCAGGGCGGGCGCGCGCGCGCGCAGCGCCGCGCCCGCGCCGAGCTCGATGAGCAGCAGGCCGACCCCTGCCGCCAGCGCCGCAAACAGCGTCCGGCGTCTTGTACCCCCGTCCGACATGGGCGGACTCTACCGGAACGCCGCCGGCGGTTGGTCGTCCCGCCGCGACGGGGACCGGGCCCGGCGCCCACCGGGGGACCGCTCAGGCCGGCTCCAGCCACCCGGCCCATGCCGCATCCCACGCCCCGACCAGCCGCCGGGTGACGGGCCCCGGCCGGCCCGCACCCACCGGCCGGCCATCCAGACGCGTCACCGGCCAGATGCCACGTCCGGACGAGGTGATGGCGAGCTCGTCAAGCGCCGTTGCGGGCCCGTCCCAGGACCGGCGCACCACCGGGAGCCCGAGGTCGCCGCAGAGGCGGAGCACCAGCGCCATGGTGACACCGGGCAGCACGCCGGTCGTTGGTGCGTGGACCACACCGTCCGCGACGGCGAGCAGGTTCGAGGTGAAGCCCTCGAGCATCCGGCCCCGCGGGTCGAGCAGGATGTGCTCGGCCGCGGCGGGATCCCGGAGCCACTGCTGTCGGTCGGTCATCCACGCGGAGTCCTTGGCCGCGGGCAGCACCCGACGGGCCCCCGGTGCGGTCGCAGCGGAGACGCCGTCGATCCGGCGCCCGGGGTCATCCGCCCGGGCTGGCCAGAGCCCGAGCAGGACGGTGGACCCGGTGTCGAGCCGAGGCGGCGGGGTGGCCCGGACCTCGATGCGGACCATGCAGCCCCGGTCGTCCGATGCCGGGACGACCGCCCGCAGCGCACGGCGGAGGCGGGCGGCATCGGGCGCCGGCAGGCCGCAGCGCCGACAGGAATCGGCGAGGCGGTCGAGATGGGCCGTCAGGGCGAGGAACCCCCGGCGTCCATGGCTGCGCAGCGCGGTGTAGACGGCCGGCCCCGGGCCCGCGAGGGCGGCATGCACGGTCGCCGGCATCGCCCCGTCGGCATCACCGCGGGCGGCCACGCGACGGGCCCCGCCCTCCGTCACCGCGAATACGGCGAGAGACGACGGGGCCCGGGGCATGGATGGACCGCTCAGGGGGTGTAGATCGGTCCGTAGCGGTACGAGTTCGGCGCGCCCGGCGTGGGCATGGACCCGGTCGTCATGGGCATCGCGCCGCTCAGGTACAGGTAGTTGGGCTGCACGAGGTTGACGTTCATGCTGCCGGTCGTCGCCTGCTTGGTGGCGCAGCCGGTGAGCAGGGCGATCGCGGCGATCATGAGCTTCTTCATCGGGACCTCCAGGGGACGCGAGGGACCCCGCCCCCGTCCGGACCAGTGTAGCCCAGCTTTCCGGCCGATCCCGTCGGAATCCCCCGCGCAGGCCGGACCGCGGCGTTAGACCCGCCCCCCGGGACGCACCCGCCGCGGCGCCGGCGCCTCCCCTCCCCTCCCATGAATCCGAGGTTCCTCGTGGCAAACGAGTTCATCTACCAGATGATCGGCGCGGAGCTGGTGCTGCCCGGCGGTCGCACCCTCCTGCAGAAGACGTGGCTCTCCTTCTTCCCCGACGCCAAGATCGGCGTCCTGGGGCACAACGGGGCGGGCAAGTCGACGCTGATGAAGATGATGGCCGGCCTCACCGAGCCGACCAGCGGTGAGGCCTTCATGATGAAGGGCAAGACCGTCGGCTACCTCGCGCAGGAGCCGCAGCTCGACGAGTCCAAGACCGTCCGCGAGAACATCGAGGACGGGCTCGGTGAGATCCAGCAGCTGCTCAAGCGGTTCGAGGCGGTCTCCGAGGGGTTCGCCGACCCCGACGCCGACTTCGACAAGCTCATCGCGGAGCAGGCCGAACTCCAGGACAAGATCGACGCGGTCGACGGCTGGGAGATCGAGCGGACGCTCGACATCGCGATGGACGCGCTGCGCACCCCGCCCGGCGACTGGCCCGTCACCAACCTCTCGGGCGGCGAGAAGCGGCGCGTTGCGCTGTGCAAGCTCCTGCTGAGCAAGCCGGACCTGCTCCTGCTCGACGAGCCCACCAACCACCTCGACGCCGAGTCGGTGGCGTGGCTCGAGAAGCACCTCGAGCAGTACGCGGGCTGCGTGGTGGCCGTCACCCACGACCGGTACTTCCTCGACAACGTCGCCCAGTGGATCCTCGAGCTGGACCACGGAAAGGCCTACCCCTACGAGGGCAACTACTCCGGCTGGCTCGAGCAGAAGACCGAGCGCATGCGCCAGGAGAAGAAGTCCGAGACCAAGCGGGCCAAGCTCCTCAAGCGGGAGCTGGAGTGGATCCGCCAGTCGCCAAAGGCCCGACAGGCCAAGTCCAAGGCCCGCATCACGGCCTACGACAGCCTCGTCTCGCAGCAGGCCGACGCCCGCCGCCAGACCGGCGCCCGCATCAGCATCCCCCTGTCCAAGCGGCTCGGAAACAAGGTGCTCGAGGCCAGCGGCCTGACGAAGGCATTCGGCGAGAAGCTCCTCTTCGAAAACCTGGAGTTCAACCTGCCGCCGGGGGGGATCGTGGGCGTCATCGGCCCGAACGGCGCCGGCAAGACCACCCTGATGCGCATGATCGTGGGCCAGGAGTCCCCGGATCAGGGAGAGATGAACCTCGGCGAGACCGTCGACCTCGCCTATGTCGACCAGAGCCGTGATGCCCTGGACCCGGCAAAGTCCGTCTGGGAGGAGATCTCCGGGGGACACGATGAGTTGATCATCGGCGGGGAGCGCATCAACTCCCGCGCCTATGTGGGCGCATTCAACTTCACGGGGTCCGACCAGCAGCAGAAGGTGGGCAGCCTGTCCGGGGGAGAGCGCAACCGCGTGCACCTGGCCAAGCTGCTCCAGACCGGCGGCAACGTGGTGCTGCTCGACGAGCCCACAAACGACCTCGACGTGGAGACGCTGTCCAATCTCGAGGAGGCGCTGCTCGCCTTCCCGGGATGCGCGGTCGTCACGAGCCACGACCGGTTCTTCCTCGACCGGATCGCGACCCACATCCTCGCCTTCGAGGGGAACTCCGAGGTCGTGTGGTTCGAGGGGAACTTCCAGGAGTACGAGAAGGACAAGCGCCGCCGGCTCGGTGCCGACGCCGACCAGCCGCAGCGAATCAAGTACAAGAAGCTCAAGCACTGAGCGCCGTGGCGGTCCGTCAGCGGGCCAGCACGGTGTCCATCGCCCGGCGGAAGGTCCACGCGGCCTCCGCCGGTTCCTGCATCCGGGCCTCCGCCAGGGCCATCTGCAGCGCCTGCACTTCGCGGGGACGCAGGCCCGCGGTCCCCAGGAGGAGCGCCGACTCCAGGGCGGTCTGGTAGTGGGCCGCACAGACGGCAGGCTGGCCGCCGTTGAACGCGGGCACCCCCAGGCGGATGGCTGCAGAGAACGTCGACATGACGCCCTCCCGGGCACCGGCGTCGACCGCTGCGGTCGGGTCCGCGCCGAGGACCTCCACCGCGCGCAGCTCGACCGCAAACGGCCCTGGGGTCTTGTCGGCCAGCAGGAGCCCGATGGAACCCAGCTGGTCGAGACCGGTTGCGAGCGCCGGCGCCTCGGGCACCGGGCGGCCGAACGACGTCGCCTGGAAGTCCGCCCAGGCGAGATCGTGGGTCGTGACCGCGCCCTCGGTCGTGCGAATGGCCGCGCGGTAGCTCCCCGCCCGCAGCCGCACGTCGTCGCGGCGCAGGGTGACCTGCCAGACGCGCCCGTCCCCGAGCACCGTGACCCGGAGCCCCGCGCCGTCCTGGACGGGCAGGCGCGCGCCAGCGCTGCGGATCGAGGCGAAGCCCCCGTTGTTGTCCAGCGAGAGGTCGCCGGTGAACCGCACGCCCCCGTCGTCCAGGGCCACGGCGCGGCCCGTCGACACCCCGCCCATGACGCTGTCATTGACGACATCCCAGCGCAGCGAAGGAGACAGGACCGCCGCGGCAGCGGTGGCGGCGAACAGGGCGGCGGCGGCAGGCATGGCACTCCGTGGGCTGCTCCCCGCTACCCCGATGGGCGGCGCCGGCACGGCGCATGGCCGACTCCGGAGGGTTCCGTGCTCAGTCGGCCGCCATGTACCCCGCCGCCTGCAGCATCTCGACGAGCTCCGGATCGAGCTCCACGGAGCGGGCGGCCGCCGATTCCAGCCGGACGTCGAGCGCCGCGAGCTGCGCCGCCGCGGCGGTGGACGGCGCGGTGCCCGCCTGCTCCAGCGGGTCGTCGGCCAGGTCGACGACCGTGTGGACGCCGCCGAGGGTCCGGTGCTTCGTCTGCGCCTCCCACAGGGCACCGTCTGCATGCACGGCGGTCTGGCCGGCCAGCTTCTCGGCCTTCTCCCGCCACGGGAGCGCGAGCGCCTCGACCGGCGGGAGCGGGTCCGGGAGCGCTCCGTCACGCACCAGGTCGTACACGGCCAGGCCCGGGAACGGCGTGGGCAGCGCCGGCGGACCCTCCGGGACCTGCCGATGCACCAGCACCACCCGCGTGTTGGGCTCGAGCGTGTCGCCTCCGTGCCCGAAGAAGCCGTGCCCGCCCAGGTGCTCTCCGTGGTCGGCGGTCACCGTGATGCGGTGCGCGCCGGCCAGCCAGCCCGTCTCCGTGAGGGTGCCGAGGACCAACCCGAGCGTCGCGTCCGCACCCTGGACGCCGACATCGTACATGTCCGTGAACCAGCGGACCGCGGCGGCGCGGTCCGGGTGGCGCCACAGCGACGCGTCCCGGACGCGGGCCCGCATGGCCCGCCGTTCGGGATGGTCGGCCGGCGTGTACCAGGGGTGGTCGGCCGGCGGATTCGTCACCGGGTCGTGGGCCTCGGTGAGGTTCACCACCAGGAAGAGGGGACGGGCGGGGTCCACGTCTTCGGCCAGGACCGTCGCCAGGCGGTCCTGCATGTCCTGGCCCCGCAGCGCACCGAAGTGCGCCGCCACCGACACGGTGCCGAAGCCCCGCGCAAGCCCGGACAGCGGCCCGACGACGGGGTTCGCGCTGACCAGCACCGACTGGTACCCCCGCGCCACCATGTCCTCCGCGAGGGTCGGCGCCGCGCCGTCCAGCGGCCGCATGCTGAGCCAGCCGCGGCCGATGTCCAGGCCGTCCCGCACCATGTGCGCGCCGTGCACGTCCACGGCCAGCCCGGTGAAGAAGCTGGCGTGGCTCGGCACGGTCCATGAACCGGGCGCATAGGCCCGGCACGTGTGCGCGGTGGCGGGGCCGGCCGCAAACGCATCGAGTACGGGCGAGGTCGGCCGGGTGTAGCCACACAGCGAGAGGTGGTCGGCCCGGACCGTGTCGAGCACCACCAGCACCACCGTGGGCTGCGCGAGCGCGGGCCGGGCCGGCTCGGACGGTGCATCCTCCGCCGGCGCATCCGCCGCCGGCGCGCCCGCACACGCAGCGAGCCCGACCGCCAGGCCCGCCGCCCAGAGCCCGTGCCTCACCGGCCGGGGCCCTCGGGTGCATCCTCGAACAGGTGGATCGGGATCCCCGTGTAGGCGAGCGTGAGGCTCACGGCCGTGCACGCGCCCGTGTCGTCGGGATCGAGATCCGCTGCCGCGAACAGCGCGGTTCGCAGCACCGTCTTCAGCTCGTCGTTGATGTTCTGGGTCTCCGCGGTCGCCACCATCTCGGCCACGTCCAGGCCGCCCGCGACCACGCCGGAGATCGAGCCGTCCGCGTGTACGTCCACCCGGAACGCGCCGTCGCGCAGCGGAAAGTCGATGGCCGCGTCGAGGACCTGCACGGGCAGCACGAAGGTCAACGGGCTGCCGCTGACCGATCCGGCCTCCAGCGAGACGCCCTCGAATTCGACGTCCGTGAACTGTTCGTCCCGCGCGAGCGTCTGGCCCCACAGCATCTCGCCGTCCGTGCCCAGCAGGGGCTGCCCCACCGCCTTGCGCAGCGCGAGCCCCACGCATTCGTCGTCGACCGGGTCGTCCATGCCGGCGACCTCCGCCAGGATCATCAGCTCGCCGTTCTGGATGAGCGAGTTGATGAGCGGCTCCGCGGCGTTGAACTCCGTAGCCTCGAGCGCGGGCATCAGCCGCCCGAAGGCGTTGTCGATGTCGGTCTGCCCCGTCGGAGACGTGAAGTCCCCGATGCCGCATCCGTCCGGCCCGCCCGTGGTGGACGACAGGCCGTCCAGGTCGAACCCGTCGCTGATGTCGCCGTCGACCCGCGCGAAGGTCAGGGAGTTCACCACCCACACCTGGCGCCCGCCGGTCTCGGCATCGCAGGTCCCCGGGTCCACGGCCGTGTCCGGCACCGCGGTGCCCGGTTCGGCCTGGCAGCCGGTC
>JAYYRS010000263.1:0-4364 GCA_036126975.1 Myxococcota bacterium | reverse complement strand
CACGGACGGCGCGGGCCGCTGGATTCCAGCGAGTGATGACTATGCGTCACCCTGGGGCGACATGCTGGTCACGCGTCGCATCATGATCGAGCCCGCCGAGAACGCCAAGGAGGACCACAGCTACCCTCAGGACTGGCGCAGCGAGGTCTACTACGAGCGATCAAGCGGGACCATCGTGCACCTCGCCGTAATGTGGCGCGAGGCGCAGTTCGGAAGCCTGAGCCACGAGGACGAACTCGCCCAGCGCACGATGCTCACCGGGCTGAAAGACTGGGACGCCGACTCCGAGAAGGCCTGCGAATAGCTCGCATCGAGACCGCAGAGGCGGTCTGAATGCGACCGCACGACCGCGCGAGCCCCCCAGGCGCGGCCCCGGGCATTACCATCTCTCCATCCCCTCCCCCGCCAGGGCGCCATGGCCTTCGTCCACCTCACGAACCGCTCCCAGTACTCCATGCTCGACGGCGCGATGGCACCGGCGGAGCTGGCGGCGCGGGTGGGCGAACTCGAAATGGGCGCCGTCGGACTGACCGACACGGGCAACCTGTATGGGGCCTACGAGTTCATGAATGCCGCGAAGCGCGCAGGCGTGCGGCCGATTTTCGGCGCGAACGTATGGGTCTGGCCAGACGGCATCGACACCATCAGTCCGCGCCTCCCGGACGGCGGATGGCACATCAACCTCCTCCTCGAGGGCGGCGGAGATGTGCCGCAGGACCAGAGAACCCCGGGCTACCGGAACCTCTGCCAGCTGCTCACGATGGGCATCTTCGAGGGCATGCACTTCCGGCCTCGGGTCGACCTGACGCAGCTCGCGGCCCACTCCGAGGGCCTGATCTGCCTCACCGGCGGACTGAATGGACCGCTGGGACAGGGCGCACGCGGCGACGAGGCAACGGCGCGCGCGCATCTGCTGCAGCTCCGGGACATCTTCGGCCCCCGCCATCTGTTCGTGGAGCTGCAGGATTATGGTCTTCCGCTGCAGCCAGAGCACTGCGACCTCGCACGGAGGCTCGCCGCCGAGCTGGGAATCGAGACGGTCGTGACCAACGACTGTCGGTATCGCAGACCGACTGATGCGGTGACCCTGGACCTGTTGAACTGCATCGCGCGCGGGACTCCGGTCGACCATCCCGATCGAGAGCCGCTGCCGACCGACCAGCAGTACATCAAGACCGAGGCAGAGATGCGCGCGCTGTTTCCCGCGGACGGGGACGCGCTCGACCGCACCGTGGAGGTCGCGGAGCGCTGCCGGTTCACGTACAAGAAGGCTCCGCCGTACTTCTTTCCCGCGACGGACCCACCCGATGCGGACCCCCCGGCCCCGCCGGACGCGAAGGGCAGCGAAGCGCCCAGGGCCGATACTGACGCCAACTGGGAGTACTTCTACAGGGCATTCCCCCCACCCCGGGACTTCGGACTGCCCGCGCCCGAGGAGTCCATCCCTCCGCGCCCCGAAGGCGCAGGCAGCATCAATGGCTACTTCGAATGGTACGCCTCGGAGGGTCTGAAGCTCCGTCTCAAGAACCAGGACATCGCTTCGGAACTCCATGAGGACTACTGGAAGCGTCTGCGCTTCGAGTTCGACATTGTCGAGGACATGGGATTTCCTGCCTACCTCCTGATCGTCGCGGAGTTCATCAACTGGGCCAAGGACCATGAGATCCCGGTGGGCCCGGGGCGAGGGTCGGGGGCCGGCTCGCTGGTCAACTACGCCTTCCGGATCACCGACATCGACCCGCTTCGCTTCGGCCTGCTCATGGAGCGGTTCCTGAACCCCGAGCGGATCAGCATGCCGGACATCGACGTGGACTTCTGCCAGGACCGCCGCGAGGAGGTGATCCAGCACACCCGTGAGAAATACGGGGAGGCCCTCGTCAGCCAGATCATCACCTACGGGAAACTGCAGGCGAAGGCGGCGTTGAAGGACGTGGCCCGGGTGCTTGGGGTCGACTTCCGGTCGGCCGACCGCATCGCCAAGCTGGTGCCCAACGAGCTCGGCATCAAGCTGGACAAGGCCTACGAAGATGAACGCTTGAAGACGCTCATCGAGGGAGACCCGCTCGTCGGTCGGATCGCACGCCTGGCGCGTCGGGTGGAGGGCATGACCCGCCAGACCGGGGTGCACGCGGCGGGCGTCGTCATCGCTGACCGGCCGCTTGTCGAGCATGCTCCGCTGTATAGGGATGGCCCCGATGGCGGTCCGGTTGTTCAGTACGACATGAACTTCGCGGAGTCCATGGGACTGATCAAGTTCGACTTCCTCGGGCTCAAGACCCTCGACCAGATCCGCGACGCCGTAAAGATGGTCGAGCGCAACACCGGCGAGAAGATCGACCTTGCCAAGCTTCCTCTCGACGACGAGGCCACCTACAAGCTGCTCCAGAAAGGCGATGCCCTCGGGATCTTCCAGGTTGAATCCTCCGGCATGCGGGAGCTGCTGACGAGACTGCTGCCGAGCAACATCGACGACCTCATCGCGCTGCTTGCGCTGTATCGGCCAGGCCCGCTCTCCAGCGGCATGGTGGACAACTTCATCGACTGCAAGCATGGACGGAAGCAGATCGAGTACCCGGACCCGGACCTGGAGTGGATCCTGAAGCCCACCTACGGGTCCATCGTCTACCAGGAGCAGGTGATGCAGATCGCCCAGGTGTACGCGGGGTACTCCCTCGGCGGCGCCGACCTGCTGCGGCGCGCGATGGGCAAGAAGAAGGTCGAGGCGATGGAGGCCCAGAAGGTCATCTTCGTCGAGGGCGCGATCAAGAATGGCAAGGACGCGGGGAAAGCCGAGGAGCTATTCGACCTGCTCGCCTACTTCGCCGGCTACGGCTTCAACAAGAGCCACTCCGCAGCCTACGGCATCGTGAGCTTCCAGACGGCCTACCTCAAGGCACACTACCGGGCCGAATACATGGCCGCGCTGATGAGCATCGAGGCCAACAACACGGACAAGGTGCTGGCCTACATCGGGGACTGCCGCCGCAGGGGGCTCGAGGTCCTCCCCCCAGATGTCAATCACTCCGTGCTCGATTTCGATGTCCCACCGGATGCGCGGACCTCCATCCGGTTCGGCCTGGGCGCGGTCAAGGGGGTCGGCGAAGGAGCGGTTGCGGCCATTCTCGAAGCCCGGGCGGAAGCGCCCGGCCAGCGCTTCGGCTCCTTCATGGACTGCCTCGAACGCCTGGACTACCGCCGCGTCAACAAGAAGGTGGTCGAGAGCCTGGTCAAGTGTGGTGCATTCGACTGGACGGGCGAGGCACGTCACCGCCTCTTCGAGGCCATTCCGGCGGCGGTGTCGTCCGCCCAGCGGATCCAGGACGACAAGGCCGCTGGCCAGACCTCGCTCTTCGGCCTGATGACCGGTCCTGCGCGTCCAAAGCTCCGCCTGCCCGATGTGGGGGAGTGGCCGAAGGCCGTGAAGCTCAGCAAGGAGCGGGAGGCGCTTGGATTCTTCATCACGGGTCATCCGATCGAGGCCTACGAGGGAATCGTCGAGCGGGTCCGGACCTGCGAGATCGCCCGACTGCCCGGCGTGCAGTCCGACAGTGAAGTCACGATCGCCGGTATGGTCAGTGCGCTGCGGGAGATCCGCACGAAGCGGGGAGACAAGATGGCCTTCGTCACCGTCGAGGACATCTCCGGCGCGGTGGAGTGCATCTTCTTCTCCGAACCGTGGGCGAGCTCCGAACGAGAGCTCACGTCGGAGCAGCCGGTGCTGATCACCGGCAGGCTCGAAATCAAGAGCGCGGATGCCGGGCCGAAGATCCTGGCTGAGTCCGCTCGTCTCCTGTCGACCGTCCGGGAGGAGCGGACCCGGAGAATCCATCTCGTTCTCGAAGCCGAAGAGCTGGAGGGCGATCGGCTGCCAGCGCTTTTGCGCCTTCTCCAGGAATCAGCAGGTCCGCGCCCGGTCCGGCTCCACGTCCATCACCCAGGGGAAGCGTGGACGACCCACGAACTCGTCGGCCTCCGGGTCATCCCGGATGAACCGCTGATGCAAGGTCTCGAGTCCCTCTTCCGCAGACCGGATGTGCCGAGGCTGGAATGCTGACGACTGCCCTGGCCTTCGGCCTCGCTGCCCACGCGGGCGACTACATGGAGCGCCCATTCCATCCGGTGCAGAGCGGTCCGCCCTCTGCACAGGTGGACTGGACGGCTCTCCAGCTCCACGTGACCGCACGGTCCGACCGCTCCTTCGGGGCGTGGAAGGACCGGCGCCTGCAGGAGCAGGATGCGCTGGACTCCCTCGGACCCAAGGTCCGGACGCTGGCGACCAGTCTTCGGGTCACGCCAGACCATGATGTGGCCGACCTCCTGTCCGGCGACCCGCAGATGGCCGCTCGGCTCGAGGATGGTCTGCA
>JAYYRS010000262.1:0-5991 GCA_036126975.1 Myxococcota bacterium | reverse complement strand
GTCCGTCCGGGAGCGGATCGGTCGCATCTCCTGGAAGATGGAGAACCGGGACGGAGCGGCAATCCGTCATGCGACGGCGCGGCTCGCGGGGGACCCGGCCCGGGTGAAGCTGCTGCTGTTGCTGAGCGACGGAAAGCCGCTGGACTGTGGATGCGACCACTACGCCGACCGGTACGCGCAGGAAGACACGCGTTCAGCCCTCGCAGAGGCGCGGCGAGCGGGCGTTCATCCCTTCTGCATCACCGTGGACCCGGCCGGGCCGGCCTACCTCGCCTCCATGTACGGGGAGGCGGGCTTCACGGTCATCGACCGGGTAGAGCGGCTGCCCGAACGGCTGCCCCTCATCTATCGGAGACTGACCCGATGAGGGTGACCCGAGCGGTGGAGTGATTCGCGAGCCGCGGTGAATGAACGGCCGTCTTTGCCCGTCTGGCCGCAAACGTTACACTCGCGCCTTCGGAGGATCCATGACCCGCCCATTTGCCGTTCTATGCGTCCTGGTCGGACTTGTAGGCTGCGATGCGTTCCGGGAGTACGCCCCTGGATCCCCGGAGCCGGAAGCAGGGGACGAGCGAGAGGCCAGGGTCGCGACTGACGATGCGGCGGCGCAGGTCCTCGCCAGGCCAGTCGTGCCCGATCCCGAGCCGATGGTTCTGGATGTCCGGAGTGCAACGGTGTCGATGGTCGTGCTGACGGACGGGGATGCGGAGGTATCCGGCACGTTCCAGCGGGTCACCGGCACGCTGACGGCACCCGATGGCGAACCCGCACATACGCTCGCGGGAGCGGTGTCGATCGACATGAGCTCCTGGGAGTCTGGCGAGGACGCGCGCGACGCGCAGGTCAAGGACATCCTCTTCGGAATCGAAGAACACAGCTCCGCGAGCTTTCGCCTATCCGGCATCGAGGGGCTCCCGGAGGATGGCATCGCCGTCGGTGCCGAGGCCGAAGGCACTGCCCGGGGGCAGCTCTCGTTTGCCGGGGGAGCCGCAGAGGTCGAGGCGAAGGTCAGGGTGTCCCGGTCCGGTGGTGGAGCGTTCCACATCGATACCGTCGAGCCATTTGTCGTGAGTGTAGACGCGCTGGGCCTCACAGGGTCCCTCAAGGACCTCATCCGGGAGCTGCGGTACACGTCCATCGACGACGCCGTCCGTGTAAGCGTCCGGATGGATCTCGTCGTGGGCAGCGAGATCGAGCCCCAGGCCGAGGGAGACGAAACGGAATCCGTGGCGGCCACGCGGAATGCGCAGGTCGCGGCACGCGAGGACCCCCCCGCCACACGCGCGGCGCAGGAAGAAGACAAGCAGGAATCCGTGCCGCGTGCGAAGCTTGCGTCGCCGGCCCGCAAGGGCAAGGGCAAGGGCAAGGGCAAGGGCAAGGGCAAAGGCAAAGGCAAAGGCAAAGGCAAAGGCAAGAACTCCATGAAGAAGCGCTGACCCGTGCAGACCGGACTCCTCCATCTGCACCGCACGCTCGCGTACCTGGTCTTCCTGGTCGCGCTCGCGGACGTGGTGCTCGTACTGACCAAGGCCCGAACGGATCCGAAGACGGCCGGCATGCTCCGCTGGTGCCACAGCGTGGGTCTGATGTGGGCGGGAAGACTCGCCATCGCCGGCGGTCTCGTTCTGTTCTTCGTGTCCGGCTACCCGCTGGCTGCGTGGTGGGCGTGGGTCTCCCTCCTTCTTTGGGGGCCGATAGAAGCCGTCGGCAAGCGGCTGGTGGCGCCCGAGGTCCAGGCGGTGCGGGATGGCGGACAGGCGTCCGGCCGGCTGATGGCGGGCGTCGGCATCCAGCTCGTCTGCATCGTGATCATCTTCGGGCTGATGACGGTTCGGCCGGGCTGATCAAGGCTCCGCTTCCCTCGGCCGTCGTCGGCCCATCGAGGCTCCCATGACAGCCAACAGCCGCGTGGTCACTCCCCAACGGTGGTCCGACCACGGCGAGGCAGTCGTCCGACATGAGGACGGGCGCCTCATCGCCTTGTGGGCCGGTATACCGGGCGAGGCTGCGCATGCGTCGCTGGTCCACGCAGGGCGGAATCGGATCGAAGCGCGGTTCGAGGCGCCAGCAGCGGGGCCGCATGCGGGTCGTCGCGCGCCGCCGTGCAAGCGCTACCGCGCTTGTGGTGGCTGCCCCATGATGCACCTCACGCCCGACTGGCAGCGCCGCGCACGCAGGGCGACCGCGCGCGCGGCGTTCCGGGCAGAGGGTCTGGAGGAGCTCGTTCCCGACGAGGTCGTGCCATCTCCGGATGGAGACACGGAATACCGGCACGTGGTCAAGCTGTCCGCCGGGCGGTCGGACCATGGCCGTCCGCGTCTGGGCGCCTACATGCGGGGCTCGCATCACGTCCTCCCGATCCCGGAGTGCAACGTCGCCACGCCCGGATTGCGGGAGGCGATGAAGGTCGTCAGTCACCATTTCATCGATCTCGACGTCCGTCCCTACGACGAGGCGACGGGTCAGGGCACATTGCGCCACGTCGTCATGCGCCAGAGTCGCGCAACCGGCCACATCCTGGTCACGCTGGTCGTGACGGCCATCGACAAGCGGGTCCGTGCCCTGGCGGACCGGATCATGGAGGGTCTCGGGGCGGTGGTGGGTGTGTCCGCCCACATCAACGACCAACCGGGAAATGCGATCTTCGCACCGGGCCCGGAACCCGAGGATGGCGAGGCCCCACGTCCGCCGTTCAAGCGGCTCACGGGTGCGCCTGTCATCGAGGACACGCTGGCGGGCGTGCGTCTCCGGATCGGCCCAGGCGACTTCTTCCAGGCGAACCCGGGGATGGCAGACCGGATTGCGGGCGACCTCGTCGAATTGCTGGCCGAGTGGAAGGAGCGTCCATTCCTGGATCTGTACTGCGGGGTCGGGGGCTTCACGCTCGTCGGCGCGCGCGCACACGGCTGGGCACTCGGCGCAGAGGTGGTGCCGGGCGCGGTCCATCGCGCAGCCGAGAATGCCCAGCTCAATCGCCTACCAGCGGAGTTCGTGCACGGTCGGATCGCGGATCGGGTGCCGGGGCTGCATGCGCGCCTGGGCGACCGCGCGCCGGTCGTGATGCTCGACCCGGCCCGGCGTGGGCTGGAGCGGGGTGTCATCGAAGGCGTGATCGAGCTCCGGCCGTCCGCCGTCGCGTATCTGTCGTGCAATCCGCGAGCGATGGCGCGGGACCTCCGTCGGTTCCGCGGCCTGGGTTGGACCGTCCGGGAGACCCGGGCATACGACATGTTTCCCCAGACCACGCATGTGGAGATGCTGGCGCTGTTGCTCCCAGCCGAGGCCCCTGCGCCGGCGCGTCGTGCGCCCCGCCGGCGCATCGTCCGGTGATGGTTCGGCGCCCCCTTCCCCTGCTATGGTGCGCCGCATGTTGACCCCTGCCGCAGCGCTGCTCGCACTGGCCGTGGTTGGCACGGCAGACGCCGCGCCGGCCCGGCGCGTGCTCGTCGCGAATTTCGAGGCACGGAACCAGAGCATGGCCGCAACGGCACTCCAGCTGCCGGATGAGCTGGAGCAGGTTTTTGCGGAGGTGGCGCAGGTGGAGGTCGTGACGCTCGACCAGCTGCCTCCCATCTCCGATATGCCGGCCGTGCTCTATGCGTCCAGCTGCCCGTCAGGGCAGTTCATCGGATGCGCATTCGTGCTGGGCCAGGCGGGCGGTGTGGACCTCGTCGTCGCGGGCGCTGTCGAGGAGCTTCGAGAAGGCATCCGAGCCGAGGTCCACATCCTCGATGTTGACCGGTCGGAGGACGTCCTGGCCTTCCAGGTCGACTTCGGGCGGAGTGACGTGAAGCTCTTTGCAGATGGCGTCGGGGCGGTGGTTGCGGCCGTTGGTCGGGGTGAGGTCGAGCTGGGCGGCGACATCCGCGCGCGCGTGGATCCCGGCGCGGGCGCAGCCCGCGAGCGGGACCAGGCGGTGGCCCGGCGGCAGATCGATACCCTCGAGCGGGAGATCGGCGACGTCGACACCGTGGACCGCCGGCGCAAGGGGACCATCGTCAAGGAGAAGCTGAGCATCGAGTCGCTCGCCGAGGACATCGACAAGGAGGGCGCGAAGCCGTGGGAGCGCCTGGACATGACGATGCAGGACTATCTGCGGTACCGGAACTCGGACGCCAACCTCCTGGAATGGCGCCAGTGGATGGAGGGGCGCAGGCAGCAACTCGTCCTTCGACCGTATCTGGGCTTTGCGAACGGACCCGCGAGCTACCGCTACTACGGCCAGTACCTGCAGGCTCAGGAGGACTTCCGCACGCTGGAGACCTACGCCTGGCAGACGTCTCGCAATCGGAGTGGCGTCACGTACGGCATGTCGGTCGCGTACGGGATCCTGCCGACCCTCGAGGTCGGCCTGACGGTCGGCGGTGTGCTGGGTGAGTTCAGCTACGAGATCCAGAAGCAGACGGAGGGACAGGAGCCGACCCAGCTGCCGGCAGAAGGAGAGGGCGTCAGCACGATGTTCTTCGGCCCGGAGTTCCTGGTCGTGCTGATGCCGACCTCCGTGCTCCGGCCCGTGTTCGGCGGTGGTGTGACCTGGCGTCGTGGACCGGCCATCGGGAGCTTCCTGGAGCTGCCGCCTGATCTGCCGGGCTTTCCTGCGAACACCGCAGTTCTGACGCACGCCCTCGTTGGAGGAGAGGTCCGGCTCTCCAACAGCCTCGACCTGTTCCTTCATCTGCCGGTGACGATGCTCGTGGGAGGTACTGCGTCCCGCCAGCAATACGATGGCGAGGGCCTCATGGTTCGCAACGCCTCGCCCACGGCCCCCGGCGCCGTGGGCGCGGGCGTGCATGTGGGCTTCCAGGTACGACTCCTGGGCGTCAAGCACAAGCCCACCCTGGACGACTACAGCGCAGACCCCGACTGAGGACCCTGGGGCGGCTGGCGTCAGGCCTCCGCGACGACGGCCGGGTACAGGTGGGGGAGGACGACCCGGACCACGCGGTCGTCGATGTCGGACGGGGAGAGACGGGACCGGAGCTCGCCGCGCGCGTAGGCTGCCTTGAGCGCAGCGACGTACCGGGCGCGCGCCGCGGGATCCGAGGGGGCGGAAGACGGGAGGGCGTCGAGCTTGACCATGGGGACTCCGGACCCCTTGGCACGGCGCGTGCTCCGGGGGGCTCAGCCAGGGAGAACGGAATCGCGGAGCCGGAACCGGAGACGCTTGATGGCCTGTTTCGTCAGCTGGCAGGCGCGGGACTCGGTAACTCCCATCAAACGCCCGGTTTCCTTGAGTGTGAAACCTTGGAGATGGTACAGGTGGATCGCCTTCCGCTCGCGATCGGGCAGGTTCTCGATGGCCATGTACGTGAGGTACCGGACCTGCTTGCCGAACAGGTTGTCGTCGGCACCCTCGGCGTCGGGGCGACTGAGGCTCTCGACCAGCGGGGTCTCGCCGTCGTCCGTCGTGGAGGCGTCCATGCTGACCACACGACGAATCCGAGCGTCTTTTTCCATCGCGGCGAGCTCATCCACGGAGAGCTCGAGGTGCTCCGCCAGCTCGTCGCGGGTGGGCGCGCGGTCGAGGGCCCGCGTCAGGTCATTCCGGGCCCGGACGATGGCGTTGGCCTTGCGGCGCACCGAACGGGGCACGACGTCTTGCTTGCGGAGCCAGTCGTACATTGCGCCCTGGATGCGGGTCTCGGCATACGCCTTGAAGGGTACGCCCAACGTGCCGTCGTAGCGCTCATGCGCATCCATCAGGCCGATCATGCCCTCCTGGACGAGTTCCTCCTTGTCCACGTTGGGTGGGAGGCGGCGGGCCATGCGTCCGGCGATCTTCTGGACGACCGCGTAGTAGTCGAGGAGCGTCGCCTCGCGGGAGGAACACAGGTCGGAGGGAGCGAGGGCGAGCATGGCGGTCATGGGGGCTCCGGACGCTGGGACGTCTGGAGCCTTTGCACAGCGCGTGCCAGCCCGTCGGGTGCGCCATCGTCGCATCTGAATCGCGAGACAGTTTGCCGGAAATAATGGGCAAAATACCGCAATTGC
>JAYYRS010000261.1:0-24836 GCA_036126975.1 Myxococcota bacterium | reverse complement strand
CCGAACCCCACGGAGCTCCTGTGAACATCCTGCTCCTTACTGCCCTGGCGTGCAGTCCGGTCATCCCCGAACTCGCGGAGACCGGCACGGCATCCGACGACACCGCCGAGCCGGGCGGGCCCGGGAGCGCCGGAAGCGGCGCGCTGGTGCCCGATGATGAGATCGAGAACCTCGAGGGCGTCGCCACGGACTCCGACATCCTCTTCCAGGATGATGTGATCCAGGAGTTCTACCTGGAGATCAGCGACGCGGGCCTGTCCGACCTGCGGAGCGACCCATACGAGTACACAGAAGCCACCCTGGTGTTCCAGGGGGTCGAGTACGGACCGATCGGAATCCGGACCAAAGGGGAGAACTCTTGGCGGCCGTTCCGTGAGAAGTCCAGCTTCAAGCTTGACTTCAACCGGTATGAGGGCGGACCTGATCGCTTCCTCGGCATGAAGGGCCTGACCTTCCAGGGGATGAACGAGGACTACACCATGATGCACGAGCGGGTGGCCTACCGGCTGTACCGCGAGGCGGGCGTGGCTGCGGCCCGGGCGAACCACGCAATCGTATACGTCAACGACGAGCTGTATGGTCTCTTCACGGTCATTGATACGGTCGACGATGTCTTCCTGAAGCGCTGGTACGACGATGCCTCCGGCTCCATGTGGGAGCAGCATGATGGAGACCTCACGGACCAGTACGTACAGGACAACGTCTACTTCCAGCATGAGGAGGGAGAAGACGACCGGTGGCCACTCCAGGCCCTCGCGGACGCGCTGGAGAACTCTGGTGACGAGGCCTACTCCACAGCCGGTGGGATCCTCGACTGGGACCAGTTCCATCTCTACTGGGCGGCGGGCTCGGTCGTCATGAACTTCGACGCGTATCCATTCCGGTTCGCCGGCGATGACTGCCACGTCTACTACGACGTCGAGAGCGAGCGCATCCACTACTTCCCGCACGGCGTGGACGAAACGTTCTACTACGACGAGAACTTCGAGACCCGCGGCAACGGGCACATTGCGGCGAAATGCCGGGAGTCCCAGGCGTGCCGGGACGCGTGGGCGAATCGGGTCTACGACGTCCTGCAGATCTCTGAAGACATCGATCTGGCGGGCTATGCGGACTATGTTCGTGACCAGATCGAGGAGCATGCCCGGGACGACCCCGAGCGCAACTACTCGATGAACGATGTCCGGCAGCAGCAGGACCGCATGCTCAGCCGGATCGAGAACCGCCGGGCGAGCGTGCGCGGGCACATCGGTGAGAGGCCCGAGTGAGGCGGGTGGGTCCTGTATGCGCCCTGCACCTGGTGTTGGTGGTCGGCGGATGCACTGGAAGCGGCGCCGTCGAGGCGCCGTCTGGCGATGAAGCAGACGTCGACGGTGGTGGAACGGACAGCGGCGGCAGCGGCAGCGGCGGCAGCGGTGGAAGCGGTGGGGGCGACGGTGCCGACGATCTCCCGAGCGCCGAGCTCATGCCCGTGTTCTCCCAGAATGGTGGCGCCTTCATTGATTCGCTCACGGTGCGGTTCTCGTCGGCGGATGGGCTCGGCGAGGTCCATGCATGTGTGGCCGACCCGGATGAGAGCTGCGATCCGGAAGCGGTCGGGGAACAGGTGACCCTGTCCCGGTCTGCGGTCGTCCATGCGCAGGTGAACTACGGCGGGGCCCAGGGACCGATCGTGGCCCGCTCGTTTCATGAGCTCGATGAGGAGCTCGAAGACTGGGACTCGAATCTCCCCGTCATGATCTTCTGGACGGACGCCGACGCCGACGACCTGTGGGAGAACACCGCGATGGGACTGAGCCTGTTGGGTCCCGAGGCGGGTCGGACCTCCCTGCTGGGCGCGGCGCAGGACAGCGGTCGAGCACGCCTGCGGATCCGCGGCTCTTCATCGTCCAACCTGGACAAGAAGGCCTTCGACCTCGAGCTGTGGGATGCCGACGACGATGGCGACCGCAACGTGCCCCTGCTCGGCATGCCGAAGAATGCAGACTGGGTGCTGTACGCGCCCTATTACTGGGACGATGCCCTCGTGCGGAATCCGTTGGCCTGCCAGCTGAGCCGGGACATCGGTCGGTATGCATCTCGGACACGGTTCGTGGAGGTGTTCCTCGCGGTGCGGGATCGCCCGCTGGATGCGGGGGACTACCTGGGCCTGTACGTGCTGATGGAGGAGATCGAGCAGGGTGATGACCGCGTCGATGTGAAGCAACTCGATGAGGGCGACCTCGACGAGCCCGACATCAGCGGGGGCTATGTGTTCAAGCGGGACCGTGCGGGGTCGGGAGACGTCCAGATCTGGTCGGGGAGTGCCGAGGGACGGATCACCTTCCGCCAGCCGATCATCATGGTCGACCCCGAGAGTGGGGACATGCCGGACGCACAGCTGGATTGGATCTCGGACGAACTGGATGCCATGGGCTGGGCGCTCGTGGACGGCATGGCGCCCGATGGTCGTCGGTACGACGACATCCTCGACGTCGGGAGCTTCATCGACCATCACATCATCAACATCTACTTCAAGAATCCAGATGCATTCCGGCTCTCCGGGTACTTCCACAAGGACCGTGACGACAAGATCCACGCCGGGCCGGTCTGGGACTTTGACCGGACCGCGGGCAGCATCGACAGCCGGGCGCGCGATCCGCTGCACTGGGACGCGACCAACTTCACGGGGGACACGACGCCGATGTTCACGTACGGGTGGTACGGACCGCTGTTCGACGATCCGGTGTTCCGCGCCCGGTACTGGTCGCGGATGGAGCAGCTGCTCGACGGAGAACTGTCCCTCGAGAGCACGCTCGCCCACATTGATGCCTATGCATCGCAGCTGTCGGAGGCGGGCGAGCGGAACGAGGCACGCTGGGGCGTGCCGGAGTTCGCGGAGGAGATCGAGTCGCTGCAGGACTGGTTCCGTCTCCGCCATGAGTGGATGAGCACGTGCGTTCGGACGGCGGCAGATCCCCGGACGTGCAGAGGGTGAGGCGGGCACCGCTGGCGGCTGTGCTGTTCTCAGCATGCACGGGCACATCCGAGCCCGCGCAGATCAACACGGGCGACGCCGACGGTGGCGCTGACACCGACCCGGGAGACGGTACTCCGGGGACAGGGGTTGGCAGCGGTGGTACCGGCGGTACCGGCGGCACGGGCGGCGGCGGCGGCGGCGGCACCGGTGCGACGGGCGGCACCGGTGGTACGGGGAGCGACCCGGGGGATGGTGAGGTCCTCCCTGTTTTGCCACCGTGCCCGACCGTCGGTGGGATCGGCTCCTGGGGCGAGGTGGCGAACGCAGACATCCGCGAAGCATCGGGTCTCGTCCACAGTGCCACCAATCCCGGCGTGCTCTGGACGCACAACGATGCCGGCAACCCCGAGAGCCTCTTCGCCTTCGCAGAAGATGGTCGACATCTTGGAGAATGGATGGTCGAAACGACCATGCGGGACTGGGAGGACATGGACCGGGCATTTGATGCGAATCTTGGTGCGGAAGCCCTCTACATCGGGGATGTCGGCGACAACGGCCGCGTTCGTTCGGAGTATGGGGTGGTGATCGTGGCGGAGCCTCTCGTGGACGCCACAGCGGCCGAGCCGCTGACGGGCATGCTCACCCCGGCGGCCACGGTCACGCTGACCTACCCGGAAGATCGTTCCTACGACTCGGAGTCGGTCGCCGTGGATCCGCTCACGGGCGACCTCATCCTGATCGTGAAGTCCGGAGACGGCCTATCGAGCGTATACCGGAAGGCCGCCCCGCATGCGGATGGCGAACGGGTCGAACTCGAGTGGATTGGCTCGCTCACTTTCGGTGCAGATCCGCTGCCCGGCAGCCCGCGGACGACCGCGGCCGCCTTCTCACCCGATGGCGGCTGGTTCGCCGTCCGGACGTACACCCACGCCTACCTGTGGCGTCGGCCCAACGCGATCTCGGTGGGCTTGATGTTGACGGGCGAGCCATGCGACCTCATTGCGCCCGCCGAGGACCAGGGGGAAGCCATCGCGTTCCGGGCAGATGGCTCGGGCTACATCACGGTCAGCGAGGGGCTCCACCCGTCGATCCTCACGAAGGACCTCACGCCATGATCAGAGTCCTGCTGCCATTCGCCGGCCTGTTCACGGCATGCACGCCGACATGGGAGATCGGCGGGGGTCTGGAAGACGACCCTCCCGGCGAAGAACCCCCAGCCGACGATGGCATCGAGGAGTGGTCGATCGGCGATCAGCCGGAACCCGAGGAGCGGTTCTTCGACCAGGACCGGATCCATGAAATCGACATCGAACTCGGAGATGACTCCGAGGCGTCCCTGTGGGACGCGCCGTACGAATACGTCACCGCCGATGTCCGGATCGATGGCGTGCTCCTCGAGGATGTTGGAATCCGGCTTCGCGGCAAGATCGGCTCCTTCCGAACACTCGACGGGAAGCCGAAGCTGAAGCTGGACTTCAATCGGTACGTGGATGGTCGGCGGTTCGAGGAGATGGAGGCACTGAGCCTCAACAACAGCGTGGTGGACTGCTCCTACCTGAAGGAGCCCATCGCCTATGCGGTGTTCAACGCCCTGGGCGCACCCCAGATGCGCGCGACCTTCACGCAGGTGACCATCGACGGGCGCGACTACGGCCTGTATGTCGCCGTCGACACCCAGGACGACCGGTTTCTCAAGCGCAACTGGGACGACCCGTCCGGCAATCTCTACGACGGGAAATACATCTGGTACGGGGATCGAGACTACGTCTTGCTGGATTTCGGTGAGGGAAACGATGCGCTTTATCAGCTCGAGGAGGGGGATGACGTCGGGAACGCGGACATCGCCGGCATCTCCGATGCACTGATCGCGTCTGTGGGAGAGCCGGACTTCTACAGCCGGATGGGTGAAGTCATCGACTGGGAACAGGTCCACCGCGTGTGGGCGGGCGAGCAGTGGGTCGGACAGAACGATGGGTACTGCCTGAACAAGAACAACTACCGGATCTATTTCGATCCGGAAGACGGCAAGGCCGACTGGATCCAGTGGGATCTGGACTATTCGTTCCTGCGCGACAGCGACTGGGGCCGGAACTGGAGACAGCCCACGGGCAGGCTGGCGTACGCATGTTTCGCTGACGACGCGTGCCGGGCCGCGCACGTGGAGGTGGTCGAGGAGATGCTCGCCTTGGTCGATACTCTGCCCCTTCGTGAGCTTCATGATGACCTCGACGAGCTCACGCGGGATGCCGCCGAGGACGATCCGCGACGCGAGTGTGGGCGCGGAGACATCCGGAGCTGGCGGAGCTACACGCGGGACTGGGTGGAGGAGCGCTCAGACACGGTGGCGTGGGACTGGGGCCTGTGAGGATGCCAGCCCTCCTCGCACTGTTGCTGGCCTGCGGAACAGGGACGATCGAGTCGACGGTCGACGAAGATGATGGGTCCGGTCGACTGGACACCGGCGCGGTCGACGCGGCGCTTTGCATCAACGAGCTGATGCCTGACAACCAGGGGGCGCTCGTCGAAGATGACGCGACCCCCGACTGGGTCGAGCTCTACAATGCGGAGTTCGAGACCGTCTCCCTGGTCGGTTGGACGCTGCAGCTCGATGGGCTCGAGCCCGTTCCTCTCGATGCCCTCGGGGCGTTGGAGGCCACGGAGCCGCTGCTTCTGTTCGCTGCCGGCATCGACGACGTCAGGGAGGGCCAGCTGCCGTTCACCCTCGACGCGACCGGAGGCGCACTGACGCTGACTGGGCCGAACGGGACGGGGCAGCGCATCGTGTACGGCGTCGTCCAGACCAACCATGCCGTGGCGCGGGAGACCGACTGCTGCGAAGGTCCGGAATGTCTCGTCTTCACCCGCACGGGCACGCCGGGCGAAGAGAATGGTGGATAGCGGAGCGTCGGGCGGACGGCGACGTCCGGACGGCCGTCAGGGGCTACCGGACACCGCGCGCGGCCTCCAGCTCCGCGATCGCTGATCCGAACTCCGCCTCCGCCTCGGCGTGGGCGATGGCCGCGTTGTCCCGCTGCCGCCGTGCGTCGATCCAGTCCGTGAGGGGGGCCAGCCCGTTGCGATAGCGCTCGCCCACGAGGGTGAGTGCGGAGCCGGCGGCCTCGCGGGACTGCGCGCGGGCGGAGAGGGCCTCACGCGCCGCGTGAACCCGTGCGTCCGCGGCGGCGAGCGCCACGCGAAGCGCACGGTCCTGATCCTCCAACGCCAGCCTCGCCACGGATGTCTCCGCCCGGGCCGCTGCAACACCGCGTGCACTGGCACCCAGCGTCGTGAGCGGCACCGTCAGGTCGATGCCGGTCGACCAGCCCAGTCCCCCAGCGCCCTCGTCGGTCGCGTACCACGCCGCGGTCCCGGTACCGCTGAGCGTGGGCAGCAGCTGGCCTGAGGCGGCTGCCTGGGCCCCGAGCTGGGCTCCGAGCGTGGCGCGGGCCGCGTCGAGCGCGGGATGACTCGCGGGACCGTGTTCCGCGTCGCCGGGGCCCGGGCCGGTCAGCGGACAGACGCCGGTGATGGGAAGCCGAAGGAGGGCCTCCAACCCTGCGCAACGGGCGGTAGCGGCGCCTCGAGCTGCTGCGACATCCGCCGCGAGCCCCGCCTCTTCGGCACCCGCTCGGGCGGCATCGGCTTCCGGTCGGAGCCCGGCTGCGACCTGCGCGCGGACCGCGTCCGCCGCCTGGGCAGCATCTGCCTGTGCCGTCTCGAGCGCATCCAGGACGGCCTGCGAACCGCGGACGGCGGTGAAACCGGCCGTTGCGGATCGGCGGGCCTCGACCATGGCCCAGGCAACCATGGCCTCCTGGCCGATGGCGGTCTGTCTCGCAGCCGTGGCGGCACCCCACGCGCGGGGAGAGAGCAGCGCCCAGGTCGCGCGCACACCCGCGCCGGCCTGGGTCTGCACCGGACGCGGGAAGCCGAAGGCCGTGAAGCCGCTGCCGGTGTTCACGGAACCGAAGCCCACCACGGCCGGCAGCGACTCGGCGCTCGCCACCCAAGCGCGCGCGGCAGCAGCGTCCCGATGGGCGCGTGCCTGCTCCACTGCGACGGCCTGGTCCGTGGCGCGGCTCCGGGCTTCATCCAGGGTCAGGCTCCAGGCCGTCCCGGAGACAAGCAGCAGCACCGGGGTCATGTCTGGCCCCGGAGGCGCCATGCGAGCCCGAAGAGTGCGGGCACCACGAAGATGGACAGGACGGTCGCGAGCGCCAGGCCTCCCAGGACGATGGCCCCGACCCCCCGGTACAGCTCCGAACCCGAGCCCGGGAAGAGCACCAGCGGAAGCAGCCCGGCGAGTGATGTCAGCGTTGACATCAGGATGGGGCGGACCCGCCCCCCCACCGCCTCGCTCGTCGCGGTGATCAGGTCGGCCCCGTCCCGGAGCCGAGCCAGTGAGCCATCCACGATGAGGATCGCGTTGTTCACGACCACACCGATCAAGATGACGAAGCCGAGCGCGGTCATCATGTCGAGGGGCTGTGGGCCCAGCGTGGCGTCCACGAGGCGGAGTCCGAGAAGTCCGCCTGCGCCGGCAAGGGGCACGGTTACGAGAATCACCAGCGGTGCGATGAAGTCCTCGAAGAGGGCGGCCATCAGCAGGAAGGAGATGAGCGTCGCCAGTCCAAGGACCCCGGCCATCCTCCCCTGGGCCTCGTCCAACTTCCCGGCTGCGCCAGCGAGGCCCACCGCGACACCGTCTGGCAGGCTGACCGCGGGCAGGACCTGCTGGCGGATGGTGTCCATGGCGGACTCCAGGGGAAGTTCTCGGGGCGGCGAGACCTCGAGCGTCATGGCCCTTCGACGTTCGATGCGTTGAATGGTCGTCGGAGACAAGGTCTCCTCGGCGCGGACGACGGTGGAGAGCGGCACGACCGGTCCGGTCGGCGTGGACAGCGGCATGGCCAGGAGGGATGCCGGCCCGGTGGCCCCTGGCTCCGCCATGACGACGACGTCAAGCTGTGGCTCGCCTTCGGGGCCCAGCTCGCCCACGATCCTCCCGTCCACGAAGGCGTCGACGGCCTCTCCCACGGCGTCTGCGCCGAGACCCAGCGCGAGCGCTCGGTCGCGCCGCGGACGGATCTGCAGCTCCGGACCTCCGAGATCCAGCGCGGGGCGGGGACGCACGCGCGCGCCGGGCAGTGCGTCCTGCAGCGCAGCCATCAGCGTGCCGCCCGCCTCCACGAGGGTTCGTCGGTCGGCGGCTGCCAGCTCGACGTCGATTCCACGGCCACTCGACAGGCTCCGTCCGAAGAGGCTCGCCTGGGCGCCGAACCCCATCACGCCTGGGATCTTCCGCAGGGTACCGTTGATCAGGCCTACGACGGCGCCGATGTCCTCTGGCTGCGCGGCCGAACCCCCCATGAATCCCCGACCGGGCAGGGCCACGAAGAACGTGCGCCCTACCTGTGGTTCCCGGGCCTCGCCTTCCGCGAGGTGGGAAACGAGGTCGCCTTGGACCTGCTTCCCGATGTCGTACATCTCGCCCACGGCGTATCCGGTGGGGGGCACGACGACCGCGAACATGAAGTTCCGGTTGCCGGTGGGCAGGTACTCCATCGGGGGAAGCAGCGCCGCCGTGATGGCGACCGCCCCCGAGACGGCGATGCCCGCGACGAGGGCGCTGTGCCTCCGGGAGCCCACGAGGCGCCGGACGGCATGCACCACCCGGGAGCGGGCGCTCGCGCCGTGCCCTGCAAGGGTTCCTCCAGGCGTGATGCGGCCCGCCAGCAGACGGGCCGAGAAGCTGGGGATGACCACCACGCTGACCACGAGACTCAGCCCGACCGCTACCGTGATCGCGACCGCGACATCACGAAGGAGTTCCCCCACTTCGTCCTGCCAGGCGATGATGGGGAGGAAGACCGCGGCCGTCGTCAGCGTGCTCGCAACGATGGCGCCCCACACCTCCCGCGTTCCGCGGAGGGCGGCTTCCGCGGCGCCCACTCCACGCCGGCGCCAGGTGTCAATGTTTTCGAGCACGACGATGGCGTTGTCCACGACCATGCCCACGGCGAAGGCCATCCCGGCAAGGGAGACGACGTTCACCGTGCGTCCGAGCACCCCCATGCCGACGACGGTGCCGACCACGCACACGGGGATCGCCGTGGCCACGATGGCAGAGGCGGCAATGCTGCGGAGGAAGAAGAGCAGCACACCGATCGCCAGCGCTCCGCCAAGCAGCAGGTTGTTGCGGACGAGGTCGAGTGCGCCACGGATGTAGGCCCGCTGGTCGCTCACGACCTGCACTTCGAGCCTGCGCGGCGCCAGCTGTTCGGCATTCACACGGTCGGTCTCGGCAAGGATGGCCTCGGTGACTTCGAGCACGTTGGAGCCAGCCTCCCGGTCGAAGAGCATCGCCATGGCGTCCTGGCCATTGGCGAGCACATTGCGTGTCGCCTTCCGGAGTCCGACCGAGACCGCAGCGACGTCTCCCACGCGCAGCACGCTGCCGTCGGGCTGCACACGCAGGACCGCGTCCTCCAGCGCTGCCGGATCGTCGGGTGCAACCTCCGTCCGGACGACGTAGCGGCGCTTCCCAAGCTCCACATCACCACCGGAGACATCGGCGAGTTGTCGGCGGACCGCGAGCACCAGCTCGCCGACGGTCACGCCCCGCGCGGCGAGCGCGGTCGGATCGAACCGGACCTGGACCTCGCTGTCCTGACCACCGAAGAAGCGCACCCCAGCCACGCCGGGAATGCGCTCGAAGCGGGGGATGACGTTGTCCTCGACCCAGGTGCGGGATGAGCGTGGATCCTTGCCTTCGAGGCCGCGAATGATGAGTACCGCCAGTGGCGGACCTGCAGAGTCCGCCGTGGCGAGTGAAGGCTGTCGGGCGGAGTCCGGGTAGTCCGGCACCTGGGCGAGGCGGTTTGATACGCGCACCAACGCCTCGTCCAGGTCCATCCCGACCTCGAACTCCATGGTCACGGTTCCCTGGGCATCCGAGGCCTCGGAGACCATCCTCTCGAGTCCGCTCACGGACTTGAGGACCTCCTCTTGCTCGAGCAGGATCTCGCGCTCTACCTCGGAAGGCGCGGCGCCCGGCCAGCGTGTCGTGACCGTGATCGTCGGCACGGAGACATCGGGCGTCAGCTGGATGGGCAGGCCGGACAGCGACAGTGCGCCGAACAGCATGATCAGCAGGACGCCCACCAGCACGCCGACCGGTCGCGCGATGGCGAGCTTGATCACTCGACATCCTCGACGCGTACGACCTGACCGGAGCGGACGCGCTCGTTGCCGCGGGTGATCACGACATCCCCGATGGCAAGCCCTTCGCCAGAGACCAGGGCATCGTCATCTGCGGTTGCGAGGACCTCGATCTCGACCGACATGGCAGCGCCGTCGACGATCTTGAGCACGCGCGCCTGGTCGGGCTCGAGGAGCAGTGCATCGCGGGGAACCTTCACGCCCATGCCGGTCCAGGAGACCGGTAGCTGGATGTCGATGGCGTCCCCAGCGGCGAGAAGGGCGCCCGCTCCGGGTTCGATCCGGACGAGCACGGTCCGAGACGCGGGGTCCAGCGCCGGGACGATCGCCGTGACCGTGCCGCCCTGTTCCGGCAGGCGGACGGGGTCCCCGGGCGCAAGCCGACGCGCCACACGACCCGGAATCCGGGCGTGGACCTCGAGCGAGTCGATGCTGACAAGGTCCAGGACGGGCTGGCCAGCCGTCACCCAGTCGCCAGGGTCGACCCGACGTTCGGTCAAGGCACCCGCAAACGGGGCACGGACGGTGTGGCGGGCCAGCTCCGCGGATGCCTCTCCAGCACCTGCTTCGAGGGCGGCAACACGGGCCGTCTGGCGGGCGACCGCCGCGCGGGCATCCTGCAGCTCTTCCATTGCGAGAACACCCTGAGCCACGGCCTCGCGCCGCGCCAGGGCCGCTTGCAGGCGGTCGAGCTCCACCATGGCCTCGTCGGCGGCGGCGCGCGCCGCCCGTGCACGAGCAGCGGCAGGACCGGCATCCACCTCAAGCAGCCGTGCCCCCTTCGCGATCGTCTCTCCTTCTCGCGCGTGTACGGCGGAGACGGGTCCGGTTGCCCCCGCGGCAAGCTCCGCGGCCTGGAGGGGACGCACCTCCCCGACGGCTCTCCAGTGCTCGATGAGGTCGCCGGCCGCCACCGTTCCGGTTCGGACGAGCGCGGGTGGTGGGCCACCAGGACGGTCGGCTTCATCGGCCCCGCCACAGGCGAGCAGCAGGGAGAAGACCAGGACGGATGCGGGCATGGGGCGGGCTAACCCCTGGTCCGGGGGCGTCCACCATGGCATCTGTGGAGAACGGTGGACGCGCTCGGACCCGGACCTCATGTCCCGCCTGTGTCGTCCTCCGCCGTGTCGTCCCAGGGTCGGGCGTTCCAATCGGTACCGGTGTAGGCATCACAGCTTGCGTCAGGGTCGGCGAATGCTGCGCGCCGGGAGCGGCAGGTGCGCGCGACGCTGCCGCGCGCGGCCTCGGTCCCGCGGTCCACCGCATCGGCTTCCAGCAACGACATCTCCCATCCCCAGGTCTCGCAGGCTCCGAGGAAGTCCTCTTCGTCGGCGTAGCCCGCAGCCGACCAGTCCGCGCCCCAGTCCGTCAGGCAGTCCCCGTACAGCGCGGCCGCAGCCTCACACATGGCCACGCACGCCGGTGGTGCCGCATCGGACACGCACGCGGAGAGTGGCACGCAGAGGATGAAGACGATGCGCTGCACGGGGAACCCTGGTTGAGCCGCTCAGTAGAACGCGATGCTGCCTGGGTCCAGGACGAACTCGACGAGCTCATCCTGGACGGCCGAGCAGGTGCCGCTGTCATAGAGTTCGGCACCCGGGACCGCGTCCTCGGCGCCCCAGCTCGGTGCCTGGAAGCTCACCCATGAACGATCCCGATCGTCGATCGCAAGCCCGCTGATGTAGGTGCCGGTCGTCTCGATGGCGCTGAGGCTCCAGTCGGAGGTGTCGAGACACCACACGCCGTAGGTCGCCGGCCACTCGAAGTTCGAGGACAGCACGATGCCGGAGGCTCCGTCGGATGCGATCACGACATGCGTGAGGTCGGCATTGACGGACTCCTCGGTCACGGTCAGGTCGCTCTGGGTGCCTGCAGCGACGTCGAGGGTGCTGAGTCCGCCATCCGGCACGCCGTAGCCGCCGGTGCGGACGAGGAGGGTGTCGGTGCTGCCCGGCCATGCACTGATCGTCGGGTTGGGGCCGACCTGCCAGGCCTGGTCGACAGCCTGCGTGGCGCAGTCGACCTGCGCGACGCTGCCGCCGGTCGGCGTCCAGTAGTTGTTGCGGTCAAGCTGCTGCATTGCGACGTAGAGCTTTCCATCGAGCTCTACGAGACCGGCGATCTCGGGCAGTCCATCTCCGTCGTCGTAGGCGGACAGGTCCACCGCGCCGGACAGGACGCCCGTGTCGAGGTCGTAGACCGCGAGGCTGTCGGTTCCGTACTGGGCGACGAAGAGCTGGCCGCCGCAGATCTCGGCGTCCCACGGGTTGGCGCCGGAGGCAAGGCTGATCTCCGTCTCTGGCGCCGTGAAGCTGCCCGGTGTGTAGACGCGCACACTGTCGAAGTCCGAGCGGTTGAGCTGGAACACGACGTCGCCTTCGGTCACCACGACAGCATCAGACGAGATGGTCGAGATCTCGTCGGTCACAGCCAGCGTTTCGAGGTCGACGACGGCGAGTGCGCCGACACCGTCGAAGGTCGTGGCGACGACAGCATGCGTCTGCGCAGGGGCGGTGTCGGTGTCGGTGTCGGTGTCGGTGTCGGTGTCGGCGTCGGTGTCGGCGTCGGTGTCGGCGTCGGTGTCGGTGTCGGTGTCGGTGTCGGTGTCGGTGTCGTGGTCATCACCGGTATCTTCGACCTTGGCGTCCGGTGCGCAGGCCGCGAGAGCGAGCAGGGAAAGGATGAGGGTCGAGCGGTTCATTGGATGCTCCATGGGCAGGAAAGACCGGATTCAGCCGGTCCAGGTGAGGGTGAACAGGAAGGTGCGACCCGGAAGCGGGTAGCCAGTGAAATCATTGAGGGCCTGGACCCGTCGAGCATCTGATGTGTCGTCGAGAGGGTCGCGATCGACGACCTCTACTCGGCGATTGGCCAGATTGCGCACTGCGGCCTCCAGCGAGACGGCAGGCGCCGGTGCGACCCGGATGAACGCGTCATGCAGGCTGCGGGCCGGGGTCAGGAAGTAGTTGGTCGCGTCCCAGTAGTTGGGGGCCGTGTAGGACCAGCCATGTCCGATCCGGATGGCTTCGCGATGGTGGATGGATGTACCGATCCAGGCCTCCCAGGGCGGGATCCGCGGAAGCTGGTTGTTGGCCACGGCTGCGCGAGGCACAAGATTGACGCTCACGGTGCGTGTGAGGCTTGCATCGAGGTCGACCGCGCCGAGCAGGTCCAGCGTGCCCGAGAACTCGAGGCCCTGCACCCAGGCCTCCCCGACATTGACGGGAACCATGGTGCGCTGGGAATTCTGGGACCAGACGATCAGGTCCTGGGATGCTCGCCAGAAGTGTGCGATCTCTCCGGAGACGGCTCCCCAGTCGGCACCGTCCGCGCGTCCAGCGGCTCCGATGTCCCAGGCCCATCCCGTCTCGGGTTCGAGGTCGGGGTTGCCGATCATCGCCCCTCGATCACCGAAGAGTTCGGTGAAGTCCGGCGCGCGGAGGTACCGCCCGCCCGTCGCCTTGACCGCAAGCCCGGGCAGGGGCCGATACCGCATGCCCAGGCGTGGGTCGGCCCGCCACAGGTCCTTCGCCGCGTTCCGGGTGATGGCGGTGCCGTCGACCGTCATGGCGTCGGAGGCGTTGTACCGCTGGTGTTGGCCCAGAACGACTGGCGATACCACCAGGGTCTCCCGGAGCAGGATGATGTCGGCAGAGGCGGATGCCTGGACGGCGAAGCGGCGGCGCGGGTCGCTCGCGGTCCCGGTGAGCAGGTCGTCGATGGCGACCTGGTCGATCCGACCGGATGCCGTGACGGTGGGGACGGCATGCGGCCCCAGCGCAACCCGACCGTGCGTTGCGAGGCCCAAGCTGGCCGTATCCGTCTGCTGGTGCTGGGTTCCGATGCCGATCTCTCCGGCCCGGTCGTCGAGTGTCTCCCGCCGCGTGAGCAGCCATGCCCGTCCCCATCCGCGGGCGCGACCGCCCCGTGCGTCCACCTGTGCGACGGCGAGGTTCCGATTCGTCTCGAGCCGCGCGCTCCCAGCGGGCATGTTGGCGTGTCCGGGCAATCCCTCCTCTCGTCGAAGTACGGCATCGAGAAGCGTCAGACGGAGTCGATCCGAGCCCAGGCGGGTCCGCCCATGTACGGAGAGCTGCCCCTTGTCGTTGTTCGCCCGCTGGAGACGGCGGTCATCGAGGAGGTTGTACAGCGTGCCGCGGTCCGAGAGGTAGTCGAAGTCCCCGCGCGTCGAGAAGTGATCGACGAACGCAACGCCGTCAACGGGTGTGCCGCGCAGCTGGGTGGCGCCTGCGCCGAACCCGGAGACGCGCGCCGTGCCCAGGCTCCCTCCCGTGGCGGCGACCCGGGTGCCGCCTGGGTGCTCACCGGTCACGAGATTGATGACGCCACCGATGGGGCCCGCGAGAAGCGCAGGCGGCGGTGCCGAGCGCCACACCTCGACCTGGGAGAAGGCTGCGAGGGGCAGCTCCGAGAGATTCACGACCTCTCCGCCATCGGGGTTCAGCGGGATGCCGTCGAGGTGGACCTGGACCTGCCGCAACGTGCTGCCGCGCAGGCTGACCGCGGAAAAATCGCCCAGGCCACCGAGCTGCACGACGGTCGTGCCGGCCGCTCCATCGACGAGGCTCGCGACATCCGTGGCGGCGGACACGGTCTCATCGACCACCAGCACGGTGACGCTGCCGGCGTTCGCGATGGGGTCCGACGGACCCTCCTCGTCCGCTGCGACGACCACTTCGCCGGAGCCCAGCGCGTCGGGCGCGCGAGCATCGGAGACGTGCGGACGCGCATCCGCCGCAGATGCGACGAATGACGGTGGGTCATGTGCACGGGCCGACAGACAGAGACTGCCGGCCCACGCACCCAGGGCGAACAAGGACGGCAGGGCCGGCCCTCCGCTGGGCGCGAAGAGACGAGTGGGGCTCCGCGAGGAGCCAAACCCATTCTTCATCCCCGAAGAACGATGGTGGATTCACGTCCAGGCCGGTCTCCTGGCTCCTGGATCGACCGCACGCTGCGCCTTCCCGAGGCTCATATGCCCCAGTGGCGAATGCAGCGTGCGTCCCCAGATACAGTGGCGGGGGCCGCGCCGGACTCGCCCCGTGTGGGGGTGTACCGGCTTCCCGTTTCACCCCGGAGTGGAATCCGGGGCACCTGGACGCAGTGTGGGTGAAAAGAACTGGGGGTCGTGTAGCCGTTCCTGTCGGGGGTGTGCAACTTTGGTGACTGCCGAACAGACATCGCCTGGATGGTGGTACCCCCCGCACGGTGCTGGGATGCGGCGAGGGAGGGCCCGGTGGAGTCGGGCTATGGGGAGTCGCCGGTGCGCACCGCAGACGGCCCCACCCCACTGCAGGAGGCCCCCATGGGCGTTGAGATCGAGACCTCCCAGGCCGGCGACGGCACCACCTTCCCCCAGCGCGGCCAGACCGTGACGGTCCATTACACGGGGACTCTCACGGACGGGACGAAGTTCGACTCGTCGCGAGATCGGGGCCAGCCGTTCCAGTTCGTCATCGGCATGGGACAGGTGATCCGAGGATGGGACGAGGGGGTCGCGCAGATGAGCGTCGGGCAGCGTGCGACGCTGACCTGCTCGCCGGACTACGCGTATGGAGACCGGGGCTACCCGGGAATCATCCCTCCGGCATCGACCCTGCTGTTCGACGTGGAGCTGCTCGGCGTCTCTTGAGCGAAGGCGGCCCAGGTGCTGGGGCGCCGGCAGGCTACAGCGATGCAGCCAGCGTCTCGGACACTGCCCACAGGCGAGCCGCGAGTTCGGCGCTGCGACCGTGCCGCGAAGGCTCCGCGACGTTGCAGTCGGCGAGGTAGGCGCCATTGTGCGCGGCGGCGTCGGGATGGACCGCGGCCCACACCTGGGAGGCGGCGCCCTGGGCGATGGTCTTCCCGAAGAGCGGCCCGACGATCCCGAAGCCCTGCCGCATCAGCCCGCCCATGGTCCGCCCCAGGTTTGTCGAGATGACCCCCGGGTGGACGGCGACCGCGATCTGGCCATGGGGCAGGCGCCGGGACAGCTCCTTTGCGAAGAGAAGATTGGCCAGCTTCGACTGGCCGTAGGCCTGCCATTTGTCGTAGCGCCGCTCCATGGCGAGATCGTCGAACCCGATCCCGCCGCGGACGCTGAACCGGTGACCGGTGCTCGACACGACGACCACCCGACCGGTCGGCGTGAGACGGTCCAGCAGCCCGGTGGCGAGGATGAAGTGGCCCATGTGGTTGGTGAGGAACTGGATCTCGAGGCCGCGCGCCACGGTCCGGTGCCTCGGGCTCATGATCCCCGCGTTGAGAACCATGGCATCGAGGTGGTGACCGTCATCCGAGATCGCTTTCACGCAGGCGCGGACCGAGTCCGGGTCCGCGAGTTCGCATGCGTAGGGAACCGCTTCCCCCAAGCCGGCCTGGGAGAGGACGGAGTCTGCGGCTTGTGTGGCCTTCTGGACGGTTCGCGCGAGCGCCAGCACGGTCGCGCCGCGCATCGCGAAGACGCGCATGGATTCGAGGCCGATGCCGGAGTTGCAGCCGGTCAGCAGGATGGTCCGACCGCTCAGGTCCACGTCCGCGCTCACCGCCTCGGCGGTGCTTCCTGCGCCAAATCCACTCGGACCGGGACGGAACAGCGCGGAGACAAACGACATGGAACCTCTCGCTCGTTCATCACCGGACAGCGGTGGCCGGTCAACTCCGGCCCCGCCCATGCTGCACGCAGAGGGAGGCCTCAGCCGTCCTGGCCGTCCTGCCACGCCACCGTGTCCTGCCGCTCCCGGTGAGACTGCGCTGTCCGCTTCCATTTGCGCTGCGCGTCGGCGCGGATGCCCTTGTCGATTCGCCGTGACTGGGACACGGCCTCGGTCTGGAGGACCCGCCACGCCGCGAGGCGTGCCGCATCGAGCGTACCGGCCGCAACCGCTGCGTCGAGGGCGCATCCATCCTCGCCCCGGTGTCGGCAGCCCCGATAGCGGCACGTGCCGAGCAGCGACTCGATCTCGGGGAAGGAGTCCGTGACGCCGCCCGCGGCGACAAGGCCGACCTCCCGCACGCCCGGGTTGTCGATGAGGAATGCGTTCCCAGGCATGGCGTGCAGGGAGCGTGCCGTGGTCGTGTGTCGTCCCTTGTCATCGCCCACCCGGACGCTGCCGGTCGCCTGGGCATCCACCCCGAGCAGCGCGTTGACCAGGGTGGATTTCCCCACGCCTGAGGAGCCCAGGAGCGTTGCAGTCTGGCCTGGCATGAGCCGGCTCCGGATCTGCGGGATGCCGGTGCCGTGCAGGGCCGACACCGCGATGACGTCTGCGCCGGTCGCCTGGAGTGCGGTGACGTCGGCGGTCGGATCCCGGCCGGGATCGGCCTTGTTGAGAACAATCAGTGGTGAGACGTCGGCTTCAGCGCAGACGGCCAGCCAGCGCTCCACCCGTCGGACGTTGAGTTCGCCGCCCATTGCCGTGCAGATCAGCGCAAGGTCGAGGTTTGCCGCCACGGGCTGGATCCCACCCGTGGGCTACCGGCGACGCAGCACACCGGTACGGCGGAGGCGCCGTGTGACGAGGGGGGGATCCCCGGAGCGATCGACAAGCACCCAGTCGCCCACCACGGTCGGATCGCCGGGGTCGAAGACGGTCCCGAGCAGGGCCATGCCCTCGACGCCGAGCAACCGGACACGGTCCCGGCTGAGGAAGGACACACGCGCAGGCTGGAGGGGAGCGGCCGGGTCGAGCGCGGCGGCCAGTTCGTCGAAGTCGAGCTGGCCCAAAAAGAACTGTGTGAAGCCGTCGGGGAGTGCATCAGACATCGGTTCGGGTTCCCGGACTCGGTTCGCATGGCTCGGGCATCGAGCCGGGACGGCGTTGTTCCAAGGCGAGATCCCGGAGAGGCCGGGCGCCAGGGGGCGAGGGCAGGCGGTACGACGGGCGTATCCTATCCCCCGCCTGTGCCCTGGAGCCCGATGCCCGTCTTTTCTCGTGGTGCGGTCCATCTCCACTATCTCGACGTGGGTGACCCCTCGGCGCCCGCCGTTCTGCTGTTGGCGCCGGGCGGAATGAACTCCGTCGCCATGCTCTGGCGCCGCCAGCTCTGGGACCCCATCGAGTGCCTGCCGGACCACCGGATCATTGCGATGGATCAGCGCAACGCGGGCCGGTCGTTGGCCCCGGTATCGGGTGCAGATGGCTGGCATAGCTACACCGATGATCAGCTCGCGTTGATGGACCATCTCGGACTGGAGCGATTCGCGGTGATCGGGATGTGCATCGGCGGGCCATTCATCCTCTCGCTGTGCCGCGCTGCGCCACGACGGGTCCGCGCAGCCGTGATGTTCCAACCCATCGGGTTGTGGGAGAACCGCGCCGAGTTCTTCGGCCTCTTCGATTCGTGGGCCGCCGCCATCGGTCCCCGGCACCCTGAAGCGCGGGAGGACGACTGGGCGCGATTCCGCGAGGCCATGTTCGGCGGCCCGGAACTCTTCGTGATGTCGATGCCCGAGACGGCCGCGATCAAGACTCCGATGCTGCTGTTCGCCGGAATGGATCGCCACCACCCTCGCCAGACCGCCGAGCGGCTCGCCTGCACGCTGCCGAATGCGTCGTGCGTCGCGACCTGGAAGGCCGCGGTCCATGTGCCGGACGTCCATGCGCGCGTGCACGGCTTCCTGCGAGCGCATGCAGGCTGAGCCCGGGCGCAGCGCCCGGCTACCGGCGGCCGCGCTCCAGACAGGCCTTGTACCGGCGGTCGACGTTGTCCGCGAACCATTGGGTGGTCCGCCCGGGGCTCATCTTCGGTGATGTGAGCTGGACGATCGGCATCCACGCATAGGGCCAGTCCCGGCCATGCTTCCGGGACCAGGTCTCGCGGACGACCCTGACCGTGTCGGTTTCATCGAATCGAGCCGTCTTCTCGAGTCGCGCGTCGCGGCGGACCTGCCGGTCCGAGAGCTGGTCGGGGTGGGCCGCCGCCACAGCGAGCAGCACGCGGAGGGTGTTCGAGGGCTCCCGGCGGGGAACCCCGTCGTCGTCATAGCGCAGCACGTCGCCGTCAAGGGCGATATCGATGCCGGTGAGATTGCTCGCCATGGCCTGCACGGCGGCGTTGCGGCTGGCCCAGACCCCGGCGTTGTAGTCCGCGAAGCGATACCGAGGGTCCGGGTAGTCTGCTTCGTGGGCGAACAGCCGCTCGGTCCCGTACTTGACCCCACCGCGACGGGTGTAGAGCGAGTCCCGCACCGCGACCGGGCTCCGGCCCTCTGTTGCGCCCGCTGCGATTGCCCAGCGCACGCTGACCTGCATCGAGCCGGCAGTTGTGATGGGGTTGTGGTCCTCCACGAACCCGGGCGCGAGCAGTCGCATGGCTCGTCTGGCCGCAGGATGCCGAGCCAGATGGAAGTCGACGATCTCGCGGTACAGGCGAGCGGCCTGCTGCTCGGTCTGCACGCCGGTGAGTCGCTGCTCGAACGTGCGCGTCGTTCCGTCTGCGGTCTGCTGCAGCAACGCCCGTCGGATGGGGTGCGCGGCTGGCCCGAGCCGTCCAAAGACAGCGTCTACCTCTCCTTTCACCACCCGCCCGAGGTGCGGAACCATCGGATCGGCCTCGTAGCCGGACTCCTGCTCGATGATCGCGAGCACCTGGCATGCGGTGTCTCGCGTGACGGGCTGGCCCGCGTCCTGGAGGGCCCGGTGGACGTCGGTGCCCCAGCCCGTCCGATCCCGGACGTCGCCGCGAACGAGTCCCGCCACGGCGGCTGGAGTGAGATCGCGGGGGGGGGCGCGGGCCGGTCTTCGCTTCGGACAGGCCACCAGCAGCACGAGCGCGAGGAGCGCACCGGTGCGCGGCCACCGAGTCTGTGGTCTTGACCTGCCCACGTCCCACTCCCTACCCTCGGGAGGCCGCCCTCTCCCGGAAGCATCGTTGTCCGACCCCTGGCTCACCGACTGGCTGCACCTGCTGGCTCGCTGGTTCCACCTCATCGTAGGTGCGGCGTGGATCGGGACGTCGTTCTACTTCAACTGGCTGAACAACAACGTGCGTCCCGTGGCGGTGAAGGACAATCCAGATGGTCGGCTTGCCGGTGCGCTCTGGAGCGTCCATGGCGGAGCGTTCTACCGGGTCCAGAAGTTCAAGGGTGCGCCCGAGCAGCTCCCAGACACGTTGCATTGGTTCAAATGGGAGGCCTACCTGACATGGATCAGCGGCGTCAGCCTCCTGGTTCTCGTCTACTGGTTCCGGGCGGACACCATGATGGTGGCCGAGGGCAGCACGCTTTCGGCGGGCGTCACGGCGGCCATCGGCGTGGGCTCCTTGGTGGTGGGTTGGGTTGTCTACGACCTGTTGTGCCGCTCGCCGCTGGCGCGTGCGCCCGCGATGTTTGCTGCGGTCGGCTTCCTCCTGATGACGGGTGCAGCCTACGGGCTGTCCCAGGTGTTCAGCGCGCGGGCCGCCTACATCCATGTGGGCGCGATGATGGGCACGATGATGGCCCTCAATGTCTTCTTCGTCATCATTCCCGGCCAACGCGCCATGGTCGATGCGATGACCCGCGGCGAAGAGCCGGATGTGTCAAAAGGCGCGGCGGGTTCCCTGCGGTCCCTGCACAACAACTACCTCACGCTGCCCGTGCTGTTCATCATGATCAGCAACCACTTCCCGTTCACCTATGGCCACGAGTCCGGCTGGGTGCTGCTGGCTGCGTTGGCGCTCATCGGCGCCGGCGTACGGCACTGGTTCAACCTGTCAGGACGCGGAGAACGGAACGTCTGGATCCTTCCGGTCGCGGCAGTGGCCATGAGTGCGCTGGCCTTCGTGAGCCACGGTCCGTCCCCTCCCGCTGAGACCGCGGAAGTTCCGGCATTTGCCGAGGTCCAGGGGATCGTCGAGGCGCGATGCGTCGCCTGCCACGCCGACGCTCCTTCCTGGCCGGGCATGCCAGCCAATCCGAACGGGGTGAATCTGGAGACGGCCTCGGCCATCGTCCGCCATGCCCAGGCGATCAAGGCCCAGGCCGTGACGGCCAAGGTGATGCCGATGGGCAACGTGACGAAGATCACGGCAGAGGAGCGGGCACTTCTCGGTGCCTGGGTGGACGCGGGCGCGCCCACGGAGTGACGCGAGGTTCCGGCGGATGGCCATCCGACCCATGTCGGCAGCGGAATCGAGATGGCGGCATGCGTGGGCCTCATTGCGCGCGCCGCAGCCGACGACACAGACGGGCATCCTCGATGTGGCCGGGGTCCCACCCGAGGTCGTATCGGGCCCACACCGGGTTTCGCCTGGCCCAGTTCCCCCCCCAGCGCAGCCCTTCGACGGCGGCCGCTCGTCCAAGGGCCTTGTAGAAGACCGCCTGCTGATCGCGGCGAAGCCCCCTGGCACCCCGCAGGTCGATGGCAGCGGAGGCAGGGATTCCATCTTGTTGCTGGTTGTGACAGCTCTGCCCCCCGGAGACCCGGGTCCCAGGACTCCCACCCAATTTCTCCGAAATCCGACTGATCGCGTGGATGACGTCCTGGCGTTCAGGAGAGCGGTAGACGGATGCAACGCGGACGGTATGGCCGGCTGCATTCAGGCGAGACGTGATGCGCGCGACCTTGGACCGGAAGTCCGGGTGCAGGTGTTCCAACTCGGCGGTCTCCTCGCCGGGCACGACGCCGGCACGCGCGGCGGCATCCACCGGAACGCGGAGGCTCCGCCGGGCCAGCGAAGCAGCTTGCGCAGGCCGCCAGCGTGCGGTGGTGATGAGAAGGATGCTGCCGGCGATGAGCAGGCTGGCGCAGGCGATCAGACGGGTTCGGCGCATCGCGACTCCAAGGAATGCGTGCACCCCATGCAGGGACCATGCCGGAAAACCCGTCCGTGGGAACGCGGTCTCGCGATGAATGATCGATGTGCATCTGCGATCGGTCGCAGCACCCGCTGGAGAGGCGATAGGGGGGGGCCGCGGGGACTCCCCGTTCTGGAGGACAGATCATGGACCCGACCCGCCAGCAGCTTGTGTATGCCCTGGGCGTCAACATCGCCCAGTCCCTTTCCGCCCAGGGGCTCACCGACTTCGACGCCACCGATCTCCTCAAGGGCCTCACGGACGGCCTGCGCGGGGCGACGCTGGCCATGGAGCCGGATGAGATCAACGCCACGCTCCGTGCCGCTGCCGAGGCCGGACGGGCTCGCAGGTCCGCCGCCAACAAGGAGGCGGGCGAGACCTTCCTGGCAGAGAACGCCTCGAGGGAGGGGGTCACGGTGCTCGACTCTGGCCTGCAGTACGAGGTCATCACGGAAGGCAGTGGCCGGAGCCCCGGTCTCTCGGACCGCGTGACGACCCACTACCACGGCACACTCATCGATGGAACGGTCTTCGACTCCAGTGTGAGCCGGGGCCAGCCCGCCACGTTCGGCGTCAACCAGGTGATCAAGGGCTGGACCGAGGCGCTGCAGCTCATGCGGGAGGGGTCGAAGTGGCGCCTCTTCGTGCCGCAGGAGCTGGCCTACGGTGCAAACCCGCGGCCCGGCGGGCCCATCGAGCCCTACTGCGCCCTGGTCTTCGAAGTGGAGCTGATCTCCGTGGCGTGAGCCGATGGCCTGTGATGGCGCAGGACTCCGACGGGGTGGACCGGCCGCGACTGACACGGTCGAAGGAAGGAGGGCAGGATGAGGACGAGCTGGATCCCACTGGTCAGTGCAGCGATTCTCGTTGCGAGTGCGTGTCGCCCAGGTCCAGGAAGCGATGAATCCGGAGACTCCGGGACCGGAACCGCGGACCGCGATCCTGTCCCTCCGCAAGGCAATCTGCTGATCGAGGAGGTCTACTATGCGGGTGCGGTGCCGACCGAGGGAATCGATCGCTACTATGCCGACCAGTTCATCGAGCTGGTGAACATCTCTGCATCGCCCGTGATGCTCGGAGGGCTGATCATCGGCGACGCGCCGGGGTCCTCTGGCGTGATCAACGATGGAGACGAGCCGGGTCAGGGTCCGAGCGGCAACTACCTGCAGGATCCGGAACACGTCTACCTGAGGAGTGCCTGGCGCATCCCGGGCGCGCCGGAGGATGTACTGCTGGCGCCAGGAGACTCGGTCGTCATCGCCCATGATGCCCAGGATCATGTCCCGTACTCACGGCTCGATCTGAGTGGTGCGGACTACGAGACCTACGTCGAAGTCCACGGAGAGGATCTGGACTCGCCGATCGCCGAAAACCTGGAACCAATCTGGTACAACGGTGGATTCGACTGGCTTGTGACCGTGTTCGGGCCGACCATCGTGGTGGTCTCGATGGATGCAGCGGATCTCGAGGAGACCGGCAGCAGCCGGGGCCCGGTCCAGGCGCCCGTATCGGCAGTCGTCGACACCATGGAAGCACTCAAGGACGCGGACAGCGTCGACTGGAAGCGGCTCCATCCGAGCGTCGACGCCGGGTTCGTGCATGTCTCCGGAACCTATACCGGGGAGTCCGTGCGGCGGAAGCGGACTGCGGATGGGGTTCTCCAGGACACTGATGACTCCGGGGCCGACTTCGAGGCGCGTTCCATGCCGGATCCATGGGGCGATGGGGGTTCCTGACCGGTGGATCCGGCCTGCGCCTGCGCGGGCCGGCATGGTCTGCCGCAGTGTCAACGAATGTCGCCATCCCCAGAGAACGCGTTCCCTCTGCGGACACGGGCTGTTTTTGATTTAGGGATCCGGTTGCGGGCGCGGACGGCGGCCGACAACGGCAGATGGCGAACTGGCCCCCAGCGGGAGTCCAGGTCGGCACTGCAGGCCCACCGGAGGCAGCGATGCGCACCCTGCTCCCATCACTGGTCCTGTCCAGCGTAGCCACCGCGGGTTGTGCCGGCGGCGGCGATCAGCCTGCGGCCGTAGACAACCCGGCATGTGCGGCGGGGACGCCGGTGGTGGAGGTCGGTTCCGGCGTGGCGACCCATGCGCCGTTGACCGACGGCGACCCGGTCCCGGTGGCACGGCATCCGAGGGGAGGGTGGTACGTGCCGGTCAGCTTCCGGGCCACCCACGTGGACACCATCGTGTGGGCGCATGCCCGCGTCACGGCGGTCGAGACCGGCGAGCTCGTCGCCGAGACCTCCCAGCGGGTCCAGCTGGTCAGCGTCGATGACTGCGCGGGGGAGTACTGGGGACTCGAGGGCTTCATGGCGAACGGCATCCCCGGAGACGACGGGCCGGGGACGCCGACACCGCTTGATGGAGTGGAGTTGGAGGTCGCGGTCACCGTGGAGAACCTGGACGGGTCCGTTGGCACGGCGTCGGCGCTCGGCAAAGCGTGCCTTGGCGATCCGGCAGACGCCGACGCAGGGCCCCTGGCCGCGCCAGCTCCCGAGACGCCTCCCGACCGGCCCGTCCGCCATCCGTAGATCCGGCGCCGCGGGATTTCGCACGGGTGGAGCGGGGGCACCCGGAATACGTCGAGGCTGATGCCGCCCGCTGTACCCATCTTTGTCGTTGCTGCATTGGAGCTGTGGCTCGCCAGCATCAGCCCATGGTGGCTGGCGGTGGTCTTTGGCTGGATGGGCCTCACCTCGCTCACGGCAGGGGTGGCCTATGTCCTCAATCGCCCGGCTTGGATGGGCAAGCAGCATGGCGCCCCCCGGGTCTGTATGGCGCCCTATCTCGCATTCAGCCGCGTCGTCGCTGCGACAGCGCAGCGACTCGGCCATGCAGAACGAGACGAAATTGCGCCAGG
>JAYYRS010000260.1:0-3099 GCA_036126975.1 Myxococcota bacterium | reverse complement strand
CCCGCAGAGGGCATCCGCGGCCATCGTGCCATCACCGGTGTCGCGCACACAACCATCCCCGGGAGGAACAAACAACGAAGATGGTCGTCTCTTCTGCCTTGCTTTTCTGACCGCAGCGTCATCAGCGGTCCTTGACCTTGCCAGGCCGAGCTTGTATCCCCGCATTCCAGCGCCATCTCGGAGTCTTCAATGTCCATCTCTTCCCGTACCGTCCTGCGTCTCGGAGTCGCATTCGCAGTGCTTGCCAGCTGCACCCAGACCGAGCCGACCCGTCCTGCATCCACCACACCCTCCAACCAGAGCCGCGATGCTGCAGGGGGTGCGGTTCACGCGGCGAACGGCGGCGCCCATGACGCCCGTGCCACCCATGATGGGCCGGAGACAGCAGCAGACGACGATGGGAAGCACCACGCGATGGAGACGCTTCCCATCGAGCACCGATTGGCATTCATGTCCGGGCACGTCGAGGCTGGGCTGGCGCTCTACCGCGCAGGAGCGCCGGACCAGGCTGCCCCCCATCTGTTGCATCCCGTGTCCGAGACCCACGCGGCCGAACGTGCCGGCATCGATGCGCTCGGCTTCCAGGCCGGGGTCTTCGAGACCGTGTCCAAGGCGCTCGCTGACGGCCGGGCGGCCGCCGAGATCGAGACGCAGCTCAAGGAGGCAGAGGCCAACATGGCCGTCATGCAGGAGAAGGCTGGCGGCGATCCCAACGACATCATCGAGTACCTGATGGAGACCGTCGTGGAGGAATACGCCGTCGGAGTCCAGGAAGGCAGGGTCACCGATCCGGGCGAATACCAGGATGCATACGGATTCGCCGTGGTTGCGCTCAAGACCGCGAAGCGGAGCAATGCGCCCGAACTCGTCATCGCGCTCGAAGCCCTGGTGGCGATGTGGCCAGCCGGGGGTCCACTGGCGGACTCCAAGCCCCAGGCCGCCGCGGACGTGACGGCCCAGGCCACCAGAGTCATGAAGGCGCTCTCCGCCTCCCGGTAGCCGCGAGTGCACCACCACACCGGTTGATCACGGCGCGGCTGCGACCCCTGCAGGGTGACCTGCGAGGAGCGCTGCCTCGAGGCTGTGCCCCTGGTGGACCTCGAGGATGACGACCCCAGCCTCCAGGAGGACCGGAAGCACGCGTGCGTTCAGTTCGCCCGTCGATGTGCCGCGCCCGGATTCGATCAGGAGCTCACCGCCTGAAGGGTCCGTGGAGGGCGCCAGTCGGATCCGGAGCCCCGGCAGCGCATCCGAGATGGCATCGACCGGTGGTGTGCTGCCGACAGTGACGCGCAGCAACGCGCCTCGTCCGGTGATCTCGCTCATCGGACCCTGACGCACGCATCGACCGTCCTCCACCAGGATGACGTGATCACAGGTGGCCTCCAGCTCCGAGAGGATGTGGCTGCTGATGATCAGCGTGCGTTTGCCACGCTGGCTACGGAACACGTCGCGAAGGCGCACCACCTGGCTGGGGTCGAGCCCCGATGTGGGTTCGTCGAGCAGGATGAGCGCCGGATCTCCGAGAAAGGCCTGCGCTGTCGCCACCCGACGCCGCATGCCATGGGACAGCTCCTTGATCCGCTGCTCGGCCCGGTCGGAGAGATCGACCAGCTCGAGGACCCGACGCGCGTCCGTCCGCGCGTCGTGGAGCGAGAGGCCCTGCAGCCGCGCCAGATGGATCAGGAGCTCGCGAACGGGCATGTATGGGCTCAGGGAACAGTCCTGGGGCAACAGCGTCAGCCGGCCACTGTGCGTGGCGGGATCGAAAGGTCCAGACCCGAGGATGTCGACCTCTCCCGCGTCGGGCTGGATGAATCCGCCCACCACACCGTAGGTGGTCGTCTTGCCGGCACCATTGGGTCCCACCAACCCACAGACGGCACCCTCAGGGACCGAGATGCTGAGTCCATCCAGGGCGCGATTCTTGCGGTAGGTCTTCACCACACCGCGGAGGGTCAGAGCGCTCACGCGTCTCTCCGGGACATCACGAGGTGACCCGCACCAAAAGAGGCCGCGCTCATTGCGACGAGCATCAGGATGCTGGGCAGGCGCTCGAGGAGGTCCGGCCGCCACAGGTCGATCCGGTGTGCGTTCGGGAACAGGGGATGGATGCTGCCGATCAGCACGGGCGCATGCCGCTGGATCTCCTCGGCTCCGGTCACCATTCCACCGACCCCCAATGCAATCACGACCAGCAGCGCCAGAGCTCGGGAGCCGTGACTCGAGCGGTTGACCTGCGAGATTCCCAGGGTCAGTCCCAGGAAGGTGAATCCGTAGATGCTGGCGCGTATCGACAACGCGAGCAGCCAGAGTGCGGTGGCCGCAGGCGCGAAGCTGGACAGGGCGAAGAATCCGATGACCCAGACGCCGAGCGCACCGCCCAGGATGCCGACGATCATCAGCAGCGCCTGCCCTCCCAGCTTGCCAAGTGCCCAATGCAGACGGTCCGTGCGAAACAGCGCGAAGCGCACCGAGCCGCTGGCGAGCTCACCCGAAATGGCATCGGCTGAGGTGAAGGCGACGAGCAGGGGCACAAACGTGAGCGAAAGCCATCCGTAGAACAGCGCGATGGGCGGTATGGAGACCAGCTCCTCCGCCAGTGGCCGGTCTCCGACCAGACCCGCGGCGATGTCGACCATCTGCTCGCTTTCCATCAGTGCCTGGGTCATCGCACCTGGACGGTCGGTCTCGGCGACCGAGAGGCTTCCGGCCAGCGCGCTCTCCACCTCCGACAGGATGGCGATGAAGAGACCTGCCGCCGCCATCGAACCCAGCATGTAGACGATCAGGAGCGCCACCGCCCTCCGACTGCGGAGGGACTCCCGGAGGTCGAACCAGGTGACCAGCATGATGCTCCTCATGCCCGGGACCTCACTCCTGCATGCCTTCGATGCTGTCGCGGAAGACGACCAGGTCGATGTGATTCCAGACCTGTCGGACCGTGGGGTCGGCCTCGTCCATCCCCTCGGTGCCGATCAGGTCGTTCACCGCGGTCTGGGAGTCGTAGAGGATGCCGGTGACCTCGTGGGTGAGGATCAGCATCTGTTCAGGCTCCGGCTCCTCTCCGGAAAGGGCGATGTCCAACAAGGCATCCCC
>JAYYRS010000259.1:0-3073 GCA_036126975.1 Myxococcota bacterium | reverse complement strand
CCGCCCTCCTGGAAGCTGCCCTTCGCCCTCTTCCTTCCGTTGTCGTATCGGTAGACCCAGGTGCCGACGCGGTGCGCGCCCAACACTTCGCCGGCGGACTTCACCCGGCCGTTGTCGTACCACTCCCGCTGCACGCCACCGGGCTGATCTGCGCTGTAGATGGTCCGCTTCCGGCGCTGGCCGTTCTCGTGGTAGTCAATCCAGGCGCCCGCGCGCTTCCCGCCTGCGTAGGTTCCGCGCTGGCGGCGGGTTCCATCGGGCCACCACCAGGACCACGTTCCGGTCGGCATTCCCGCCATGTATCGGCCGGCCGCCATGCGCTCGCCGGCGTCGTAGAAGAAGACCCAGTCCCCGACCGGCGAGCCGTCGTGCAGGCGCCCGGTGGCGGCGAGCCGTCCGCTGGCGTGCAGGAGCCGCACTGCGCCCTCGGTGGTGGGCAGGCTGGCGTCGCGAAGCATCGCGTCCACGCAGCCAGGGCCCTCCAGCCGGCATGGCCGGGTCGCGGCTGGCAGGTCGGCCAGGGCCAGGGCCAGGGCATGCTCCGGCAGGGACGCCGGGTCGGGGCCATCGGCGAGATGGAACTCCTCCACTGCATCGGCTGCGCCGTCGCGCACCCGGCGCCACTGCGTCCCGAGCTCGCTCATCCCGAGCTTGAACTTCTCGATCAGCGGGAGTTCCACCCAGGCGGGTGGTGAAGCCGCGGGCGGGGGCTGGTCGAGGATGTCCTGGGTGGGACCGGCTGGGTACGCGGGGGCGGTGCCCGGCCGCCCCTTGGACGCGGCGACCTCTTCGGGGGTTGTGCGGAACTCGCGGACGCGCAGGGCAGAGCCCTGTGTCAGTCCCACGATGGCCTCGCCGGTGCCGCCTGGGCCCCGGGCACGGAGCTGGTAGCGGCCCGGACGCAGCGCCACGACCATCTCGACGCCCTCGGCCTTTGCGAGCTCGGCGACGGGCAGGGCATCCGGCAGCCGGAGGACCGTGACCTCGCCGGCCATGGACCCGGGGAGGACGAGCCGTGCGCTGGCCCGGCGCACGTCGGTCAGCGCGAGGTCGCCTTGCCCCTGGAGGCGGAAGTCGTACCCGGGGTGCTGGGTGCCTCCGTCGGTGCGCCCGGTGCGGGCCACCGTGCGATCGAAGGCGTAATCGTAGGCCTCGTCGAGGCTGACACGCCCGTCGCCGGCCTGACCGCCCTGGGCATCCGCGGCGCCGCGCATCCCGCTGACGAGGTAATGCGTGAAGAACGAGCCGCGCAGGGCGTCGGACTCCTGGGCCTGCTCATCGGCGGCGGTTGCCGTCAGCCATGCTTCGCCCGCGGCAGCGAGCTGGTCCTCGGCAGCGAATGGCGCGGCGACCTGGAACCCCTTGATGCGGGTGATCTCGCCAGAGCGGCAGGCGTCAAGCACCCCGAGCCGGACCTCCGACCGCAGGTCGCGGATCTGTTGCTTGAGGTCGCGATAGGGAACCAGCTCCTCGCCGAGGCGCAGGCCGCGCGCGTCGGCGTGGCCGGAGTAGTAGAAGAAGAAGAGGTCCTGGGAAGACGAGCGAGCGAGGTCCGCATGCCGGCGGAGGGCGGCGTCCAGCTGGTCGCGATCCGGGCTGGCCAGAACCGTCACCGCGTCGGCGTCAAAGCCCCCGAGCTCCGTCAGCACGTCGACGATCCGGCCAGCGTCCGCCTCTGCGTAGCGAAGGCGCTCCAGCCCGCCGCCGCCATCGTTCGCCCCCACGACGAGCGCGTGGCGAAGCACACCGGCGTCGACAGAGGAAGACGCGATTGCGACGCCACCAAGGAGGCCTGTCATCCACGCCATGAATCCCCCGACACCGTGGCAGGGTGACGGCGCGTCGCCCCGCTCCCCCTGAATCTTGCCCTGTGGCATCGCGACCTGCGCGCTCGCGTCGCGGTCCGCCGCCAGGAAAGGCCGGCGGCCAGCCGGACGCGCAAGCCTGCCATCGTCAGTCGACGGCATCCGCGATGAGGGCGGCATTGGTGGTGCCGGTGTCCCGATGCAGCCAGCGCGGCGCCTCGAATTCAATCCATGGCATGTCATCCGTGTTGCGGCGCGCACGACCGCCGAGACGCGCCAGCCCGCCGGGATCCAGCGTCGGTGCCAGGGGCAGGTACCGGGATGCCGGAAGCCGACGCGCGGGGTCGTGGATCGCCACGAGCAGTGCATCCGAACCCGGGATCGACTCGAACAGCCAGGCGTTGGGAAACACGGTCTGGAAGGTGCGCACGAGGCTGCGGAGTCCGCTGGGGGGCAGGGCGTAGAGCTGCACCCACTGTACGAAGACGCCGCCGGGTGCGAGACGGCGCCGGGCGAGGGTCCAGTACTCCTGCGTGAAGAGGTTGCTCACGCCTGTGATCCACGGGTTCGATGGCTCCGACACGATGACATCCCACGCAGGGCCCGAACGGGAGAGCAATGCACGGGCATCGTCGATGTGCAGCGTCGTCCGCGGGTCGTCCAGGACACCATGGTTCACGTCCTCGAAGAAGCGCGCAGCCTCTGCGACGCGCGGCTCCAGTTCGATGACATCGACCGTTGCGGCGCCGGCATCGAGTGCGGATCCGGCGGTGACTCCGCTGGCCAGGCCGACCACGGCGACCCGGGGCGCGACACCGGGGTGGAGCGCGCGGTGCACCGCGACGGGCAGCTGTCCCGACAGCACCTGGGTGGGCATGTCATCCCCGGTCGATGCATCGACCTTGCCGTTGATGCTGAGCCACCGGTTGCCGGTCCGCGTGGACTCCCCGACGGCGATGGAGGCGGTGCGTCCCTCCCGGGCGTAGCGGAGCGTCCACCCCTCGTGCGCGAAGCGCTCGACCGCGCGGGGAGAGAGGTCGACGAATTCGGAGACCCGGAGTCCGAGCCCCACGGCGTACAGGGACGGATCCCATGCGGGGGCAGCGAGGATGATGGCTGCGCATGCCGCCAGCCCCGCGGTCGCGCGCCGGCTCCGCTGCCGCAGGGCTCCCGACGTGGCGGCAAGAGCGGCGAGCCCGAGCGCTGCGGGCTGGAGGCCGAAGGTCGGAACGAGCCAGAGCCCGGTCGTCGCGGCGCCCGCCACCGAG
>JAYYRS010000258.1:0-2708 GCA_036126975.1 Myxococcota bacterium | reverse complement strand
GCCGGCGTCGACCCGCGCAAGGACCTCGAGACCCTCACGGCGCTCCGCGTCATGGCAGACCACGCCCGGTCCTGTGCCTTCCTCGTCGCAGATGGAATCATTCCCGGCAATGAGGGTCGCGGATACGTGCTGCGCCGGATCGCGCGGCGGGCCATCCGGTTCGGCGTCAAGCTGGGGCTCGGCCAGACGCCCTTCTTCCACGACCTCACCGACCTCGTGGTCCGCCGCTTCGGCAATGCCTTCCCGGAGCTCGCCGAGCGGCAGACGTTCATTCGGGAGGTCATCCGGGGCGAAGAGGAGCGATTCGGAGAGACCCGCGACCGCGGACTCGCGCTGCTCGACAAGGAACTCGCCAAGCTGGGCAAGAACGCCTCCCTGGACGGGGAGGTCGTCTTCAAGCTCCACGACACGTACGGATTCCCATCCGACCTGACCGCACTCATCGCGTCAGAACGAGGCGCGGGGGTCGACCATGCGGGCTTCGAAGCCGCGATGAACCAGCAGAAGGAGATGGGGCGTGCAGCCTGGAAGGGGTCCGGGTCGGCCGGCGCGGTGAAGCTATGGCACGACCTCCTCGGCGAGCACGGCCCGACGCGCTTCACTGGGTACGAGCGCCTGGAAGACGCGAGCGACGTTCTCGCACTGGTGGCCAACGGCGCGGCCGTCGACACGTTGCCGGCGGGTGCTGCCGGCATCGTCCTGACCGCAGCCACGCCCTTCTACGGGGAGAGCGGTGGACAGACCGGCGACGTCGGAACCCTCGGGGGGGGAGCGGTCACGGACACCACCAAGCCCCTGCCCGACCTCATCGCCCACCATGTCACTGCCGGGACGCGCCCCATCTCCGTGGGCGACACCGTCTCGCTGGCCGTGGGCGGTGCGACACGCGACGGTTCCCGCCGCAACCACACGGCGACGCACCTCCTCCAGGCCGCCCTCAAGACGGTCCTTGGGGACCACGTCGCCCAGAAGGGCTCCCTCGTCGGGCCTGACCGCCTCCGCTTCGACTTCTCCCACCACAAGAGCGTCACTCCCGAGGAGCTTCGCCGGGTCGAGGACCTCGTCTATGACCAGGTGCTCGCCAACACACCCGTGGCTGCGGCGGTCATGGCCATCGATGACGCAAAGGCCGCTGGCGCGACCGCCATGTTCGGGGAGAAGTACGGCGAGGAGGTCCGCGTCATCACGGTGGGAGACTTCTCGATGGAGCTGTGCGGGGGTACCCATGTCGACCGGACCGGTGACATCGGCCTGTTCCGGATCACCAGCGAGGGCGGGGTCGCGGCGGGCGTGCGGCGCATCGAGGCGCAGACCGGTCTCGGGGCGCTCCGGGTCGTGCGCGCGGAGTCTGCGGCGCTGGGTCAGGCCACCGCAGCGCTGCGAATCCGACCTGACGAACTCGGCGGTGCGCTGCAGAAACTGCAGGAGGATGCCAAAGCACTTCGCCGAGAACTGGACGAGGAGAGGAAGAAGGCTGCGCTTGCGGCCGCCGGGGACATGCTCGGCGGCGTGCGCGACGTGGGGGGCGTGAAGGTGCTCGCCGCCGAGAGCGACGACGTCAAAGGCATGCGCGAGCAGGCGGACAAGCTCCGGGATCAGCTGGGTTCTGGCGTCGTCATCCTGGGCGCACGGCCCGGCGGCAAGAAGGCCATCCTTCTGGTTGCGGTCACCCAGGACCTCACGAAGAAGCTGCATGCAGGTCGACTCGTCGGGCAGCTCGCCCAGAAGGTCGGCGGGCGTGGCGGTGGTCGGCCGGACTTCGCGCAGGCAGGCGGGCCGGACGCCGATGCACTGCCACAGGCGCTCGACGCCGCCTATGACGCGATCCTGGCCGCGCTCGGCTGAGGGATGCCGCAGAGGAGCAGCGACGGGAGACGGCTCCCGCCTATGGAACCGCTCCGCCCCCGCAGTCACTCGCGCCGATGTCGCCGATGGAGCGCCGTGGGTCACCACCGCGGTCGTTGAACACCGACACGTGGAAGAAACGTGCGGGCTCTGGATGCGGAAAGGCAGGGCCACCGTGCGCGCGGCTGTGTTCGTCCAGGGAGGAGACGATCGCTGCCACCGCCGCGCGGAGCCGGTCCGGATCCGCGGGCTGCACGAACCAGGTGGTGCGCGATCGGGACTCTCCGGGGGGATCCCGCCTCGGATGCGGCGGCCGCGTTGCGCGCTCCAACCGCGGAAGGAGGGTCGGAGCTGGCACCCGGGGCAGACCGCACTGGATGCGGGGCCAGTGTGGACCGAGGACCGGCACCAGCGGTCCCATGCTCGCCGACCGGAGCAGGGTCAGGTGAAGCGGCCGCACGGGGCACGCACCCGGCGCCACGGATCGCATCACGAGAGCGGGAACCATCTCCGGGGCCACGAGTGCGAGGAGCCCCCCCTCTCCGGGTGTCCATTCCAGCGGCAGCGCGTGCATGGAGGCCTCCCGTGGTGCAGGCTACTGTGCGGCGCAGGTGGACGTCGCGCCCCCGTTGCCGGGCGCGGCGGTTAGTCTCGGCCGCGATGAACGGAGCCAAGCGCATCCTGGTCGCCTCCGGCGTCGTCCTGGCTGGGACGGCGGCGATGTCGCTCGCGTCCGGGCGACTCGACGCCGATCCCCCGACGATCACCCTCGCAGGCTGGCCCGAAACCGCCGCCAGCGGACGTCTCGCGTTCCACGTCGCGGTCGAGGACACGGCTCCCGGGCTGGGCGGGTGGGCGGTGTT
>JAYYRS010000257.1:0-3860 GCA_036126975.1 Myxococcota bacterium | reverse complement strand
GTTGAAGATCTCCTGGAGGCAGAGGATCTGCACGCCCTTCTGACCTGCCTCGTCAATCATCGGCAGATGCTTGTCGAGCATGGCCTGCTGGATGTCCGCGACAGGCCGGGACTCGTCGTTCACGGGATTGCTGCACTGGATGAGTCCACAGCGCACGATGCTGGGCATGGGTCCTCCTGCTGTCGCGCGGGGCCGGAGCGGGCGGCGCGGTGGCAGGAGTATGGCAGACGCGGCGGTCGAGCGGGTGGTGGTGCGGAGCCGTGGGCCTCAGTCGGCTCCCTCGAGGTAGCCCATTGCTCGCAAGGCATCGATCGCGTCGGGATCCTGGACGTGCGCGAGGCGCGCCGCCTCGGTGTCTGTCGGGCGGATGAGAACGCCAGCCTCCACCACGGCAGGCGCTCCCCCGAGCCGGACGACGCGGCCGGGTTGGACGACCATCTCGGCGGCGTGTGCGCGCGTCTGCGAGGCTGGTCCGGCGATGGCAAGGACTCCCCGGGCTTCGCGACCGGGGGTGACGACCAGCGTGCGCCCGCCGTCGCGCGCTTCCAATGTGGCGACGTCGCCCGCGAGGAGGGGTGGCACCTCGCCCCACTCCAGGTTGGCCCGCCGACTCCGAAGGGCCTCCGGGTCGATGATCCAGGCGTCCGTGAAGGGTTTGGGGAATGTCAGGCTGAAGGGCTCCCGTGTGCCCTGCAGAATGATTCGCCAGCCAAGCTCGACAGGAAACCCCGTTGCGTCGGAGAGCGCGGTCCGCCAGGCTGGGAGGCCGGCGTCCTGCCGACCGGACCGATCGTGCCGCTCCTCCGGATCGGCACGCAGGTCGTAGAGCTCCTCCCCGCCCCAGCCGGTTTCGAGAAAGTATTTGTGCTGGTTCTTCACGACGGCCCACCGTTCGGGGGCAAACATGAGGTGGCCGATGGGCAGCGCGCGGTCCACCGGTGAGGCGGGGGCCGTCGCGTCCGAAGCCGCCAGCGAGACCCCGTCGAGCGGTGGGCGGTCTTCGGGCGGGACTCCGAGCGCGTCGAGCACGGTGGGAACGATGTCGGCGAGGGACGCCGGCGTGTCCACGACCGCGCCGCCGGCCCGCCCGCCGGGTGGTCGCATCCACAGCAGGGCGCGCGTCACTTCGTCGTAGAGGCTGTGGTTGTGCTCGTAGCCTCCGTGTTCCCAGAACTCTTCTCCATGGTCCGACAGGAACACGATGAGGGTCCGCCCTGGGAGTGTGTCCACGGTGCGCACAAATCGGTCGATCTCGTCGTCCAGGTAGGCGATCTCGCCGTCATATCGCGCCTCCATCCATGCGCGTGTGTCGTCCGATAGGCGGTCGTCCTCCTGCCATGACTTGACGGTCCATCGGTTGTAGCGGTCGGGCGCACCGTCCCGGTCCAGGCCCTCGGTGAAGCGGTCCCGGTAGGGCTCGGGCGCGAGATAGAAGACGTGGGGGTCCATGAGGTGCAGGAAAAGCAGGCTGTCCTCGTCCTCGTGGGACTTCAGCCAGCGGAGGGCACGGTCGACCTGCGGACCGGCATCGGCACTGTCTGTGTAGTGCCAGGACCCGGAGCCAGCAGCCATCCCCAGACGCGGCAGGAAATGGACGTTGGCGACGACGCCTGCAGTTGAGAATCCCTGACCCGAAAGGACGTCGGCCAGTGTCGGGGCGCCGATGGCAGCCAGTGGCCAGCGCCCCGTGATGGCGGTCCGGAAGCTCGGCCGGGTTCGTGGCGCAGGGGCCCAGGTCCTCTCGAAGACGATGGACTGGGCCGCGATGGCGTCCAAGGCGGGTGAGGTCGGACGCGGGTACCCCGCGCGCGAGAGGTGATCCGGTCGCAGTGTGTCGATGCCGATGAGGAGCACCCGGCGGGGCCCCTCTGGGGTTGCGGAGGGTACGAGCTCGGGTTCGGCGAAGACCACCCAATCGGCGGTGGGATCGCCCAGCGGCTGGGTCGACAACGTGAGGGTCGAGGCGCCTTCCGGCACGGGCAGACGCACTTCGGAGAAGGGTTCGCCGGTCTCGGCCCGTGCTTCCCAGACGACGCGTCCGTCGAAGGAGACCTGCAGCGCCGCGCGACCCGACAGGCCCGGGCGCGGCGGCTCCGCCAGCGCGTATCCGAAGCGCAGCGTGGACCCCGCCGGGGCGTCCGCGATGTCGAAGCGGGCGGTCGCCGGAGCCGGCAGCAGCAGGACGTCCCGGGTCAGTCCCTGGATGGTCGTCCGCCATTCCACGAAGCCCGCGGCGTCCAGCGCCGCCGTCTCGCGATTCATCCGGGCTTCGGTCTGTGCAGTTGCACGATCCTCGAGGACGAGAAGCGGATCAGAGAGGCCCGGATCCGCAGGTGCCGCGAGCCAGAGGCGACCATCTTCGATCTCCCAGCCGTCGATCCGGGCCGAGCGCTCGGAGGTGGCTGGAGCGTAGGGAAGGACGGTGTCACCGCGAAGCAGCCGGACACCCGGGGGCGTGTCCCGGTAGAACGCATGGGGAAGCCGGACCGGGCTCGGGATGCTCCAGGCGCGGCCTGCCTCATCGCCGCTCCAGCCGCCCCCGAGGACGAAGCGGCCATTCGTGACGTCACTGGGACCCAGGCTGGAGTCCGGGAGCACGAGCGCAGCGTCGCCGAGTCGGTCGCGGAGCCGGATGACCACCGGGCCTGCTTCCCCGAGGTGGAGGGGGGCCGGAGGGGCCGGCGCGAGCAGCGGTGGCGGTTCCGCCACGGTCGAGGGGTCCGTTGTCGGAAGCGCCGAAGGTCGGGGTTCGCCGGAACAGGCGAACGCGAGCAGGAAGGCAATCATCGGCGAGGAGATAACCGCCAGGGTCCGCGCCTCACGTCCAGATGGGCGCGGCGCGGATGTCAGCGGGAGAACGCCTCGAGGTCCTGGCATGGTCCCCCGCAGAAGTCGATCACCTCCCCGGTCCGGAAGAAGTGGTCGATCTGATCCTGGCCGGCCCGCGCGCGCCGTGGTGCTTCGTGGGGGTCGTCGCCCTGAGGTGGCGTGTTGGTGCTCGGCACCGTGATTCCGTAGTCCCACTCCACGAGCGCCGAACCCGCATGCGGGCCACTCGCCGTCTCGAGCCCCCAGACCGGTCGGACGGGGGTCCCGATGAGGCGGGCATCCTGACCCCGGGCGAGGATGTGCGCTCCATAGGTGGTGACCTGCGCATCACCGATCGCGACCTGCTGGAGTACCCGCGTCGGTGTGCTGCCGGGGATGAGGCCGTCGGTGATGACGTTGGCGTATCCAGAGCCCTCGGCGCTGTCCCAGAGGGTCTGCATGAGACCCAGCCACAGGGCGATCTGCTTGGGGTCCGGGTACATCGTCTTGAAGATCATGAAGAAGGGATCGAAGTCGCGGCTCCGCGTGAGCAGCATGTGGTAGGGCCCCCCGCCCACGCCCAGCACGGCCGTGTCGAAGTACGGCGCGATGGCGGCATAGGCGCCACCCATGATCGCGCCCTGCGAGTTTCCGTAGTAGTGGCGCCGATCGGGGTCCACGAGGCTGATCATGCTCCCATCCGCGGGGTCTTCGACCATGAGCGTCGGGTCCCGGGCGAGCGGGCCGGTCACGAGCTCCATCGCGTAGAGGAATTCGACGAACCCCTGGTGGCTGCGCTCTGGAATCATGGCGAACTGGTCGAGGTTGTTGACGAGCATGAGCGTGATCGCCGAGACGTCGTCATCCTTCATGCCGGTCCAGTCCACCGCAAAGACGATCCAGCCGTACCGATTGGCCATCTCGGCGAGGTAGCTGGTGTGGACCTCACCCTGGCCCCCCAACAGCCCGTGGCCGTATTGGACGACGGCGCCGGGACGCGCCTCATCCACCAGGGAGTTTGGAACGATGACGGTGAATGGCACCTGGGTCTC
>JAYYRS010000256.1:0-11178 GCA_036126975.1 Myxococcota bacterium | reverse complement strand
CGCTGACGGCCTCTGGTTCTACGAAGACGCCACCGGTGCCGATGGCGTCGCCCATGGTCGCTACCTCACGCGGGTTCGCCCCTAGCCGTCGACCAATGGACCCCGAGCATGTGGATCCCGCCGAAGACGAAGACGCCGAGGAGGTTCGCCGCATCCAGCCGCCCTCTCCGACGCAGCGCAGGGGCAAACAGGACCATCTCGATCGGATGGACGACCACGAGGATCCAGCCGATGCCGCGGGCCACGTCTGGCAGCCACGGGGTCGGCAGCACGGATGTGAAGCCGAGGGCCGCCAGCACCCAGCCGCCGATCGCGACGACCTGGAGCATCCGGTGCAGCCGGCGTTGGTTGGGTGCCATGGGGGGGGAGTATCCGGACACGGCTCAGCTGAGGTGCTTGAAGTCCGCGATGTCCCGGAATGCTGCGCCCACCGACGCCAGCAGTCCGAGGCGGTTGGCGCGGACCGCGGGGTCCTCCGCCATGACCATCACGGCATCGAAGAGGGCATCCACGGGCGGCTTGAGCGTCCGCAATCGTGCGATCGCTCCGTCGAAATCGCCTGCTTCAGCTGCCGTCGCGGCGGCTGTACGGACCGAGTCGAGCGCGGCATGGAGTGCCTTCTCGGCTGGATCGACGAGGGCGCCGGCGTCGTAGTCCGTTTGGGTGTGGTCCTTCGTGATGTTCGCGAGTCGCTTGAAGGTCTGCTTCAGCGGCTCGAAGTCGGGCGTCCGGGCCAGGGCCGCCATCGCCGCCGCGCGGCCCTCGAGCGCAACCGGATCCCGATCCCCCGAGGCAAGAACCGCGTCGACGATGTCGGTTGGGTGGCGCTCCATCATGTTGTTCCGGAGCCGCGCCATCACGAATGTGAGGAGGGCGTCGCCACCCGCGAGTTCACTGCGGGAGAGCAGGGCGTCGAGCTGCAGTCGCATCCCAGACGCGAGAACGATGGCCACGAGACCAACCGCGGCCCTGCGCAGTCCGAGCGGGTCAGCGGAGCCCCGTGGTTTCAGGCCGTGGTGGAAGCAGCCGGTGAGCGTATCGATGCGGTCCGCTGCGGCGACCGCGCGGCCGGCCGGCGTCGTCGGCGTCCCGTCTCCCGAGAAGCGCGGAAGGTAGTGCTCCTCGATGGCGACGGCGACCGATTCATCCTCCCCGTCGTGGCGTGCAAGCAGCTTGCCCACATGCCCTTGCAGCTCTGGGAACTCGCCGACCATCTGTGTGGCGAGGTCACATTTGCTCAGCGCGCCGGCGCGGCGGGCCGTTGCGGGGTCCGCCCCGAAGAGCGGCGCGAGGTCCCCTGCCAGCCGGCCCACCCGGGACTGCTTGTCGGCCATGGTTCCGCCGTCCCGGATCCAGCGCATCTTCTCGAGCGCTGCGCCGTGCGCGGTGAGGGCCAGCTTCCGGTCTTCGGCGTAGAAGAACTGTGCGTCGTAGAAGCGAGCCGCGAGGACCTTCGTGTTGCCACTCGCGATGATGTGGGCGACCTCGGGGTCGGTGGCGAATGGATGGTTCGTCACGACGAGGAACCGCGCCAGGAGCTCGCCCTCCTTGAACAGCGGGAATACCCGCTGGTGGACACCCATGCTCTCGATGAGCAGGCGGCTGGGGAGCTGGAGCAGCTGCGGGTCGAAGTTGGCGGTCACGACGACCGGCCACTCTACGAGGTCGACGACCTCATCGACAAGCCCGAGTGCGCCCACGCGCGCGCCGATGGCATCGGAGGATGCGGCGAGGTCGGCCTCGATCCGCGCCCGCCGGGCGGACCGGTCCACCATGACGTGATGGGCGAGGAGCGCTGCTTCCCATTCATCCGCCGACGACACGACGATGGGACCCGGGGTCAGCCGGTGGCCGAGGGTCTCTCGGCCCGATGCGATGCCGGCGACGCTGCAGTCGACCACGGTGCCGTTGTACAAGGCGATGAGTCCCTGGAGCGGGCGTGCCCACCGCTCCCGTCGGGTTCCCCATCGCATGGTCTTGCTGAAATCAATCCCAAGGATGGCCGACTCCAGGCCCGCGGCAACCCGCTCCACGGTCGTCTCTCCACCACTCCTCACGCGTGCTGCGACGACGCGACCGCGGGGCCCGTCGACGATCTCGAGCGCCGACGGGTCGACGCCCTTGCCCCGAGCAAACCCGAGTGCGGCCTTCGTCCACGCTCCGTCTCGGAAGGCCGCTGCCTCCGGGGGGCCTGTGACCAGCTTCTCTTCGACGGGGCGGGCAGCGGCCACATCGGCCACGGCCACCGCGATGCGCCGTGGCGTGGCCCAGGTCCGGACCTCCCCACACGCGATGCCCTTGAGCATGGAGCGCACGGCCTTCTCGAGCCCCTTGGCGGCGGTCTGTACGTAGCGTGCGGGCAGCTCCTCGCATCGCACTGCGATGAAGAGCTCGGCGGTCTCACTCACTGGACACCTCCCGCTGGCTCGACCAGCGGCTCACCCTGCCAGGCCTTCGCACAGTTGACGGCCAGCTCTCGGATGCGGCGGATGTAGTTCGCGCGCTCGGCAACGGAGATGGCGCCTCGTGCATCGAGGAGGTTGAAGGTATGCGAACACTTCATCGCCTGGTCGTAGGCCGGCAGCGCGAGTCCCGCCTTCGACAGTTTCACCGACTCGGCCGCGGCTGCCTGGAAGCCCTGGAAGAGCGCAGCGGTGTCGGCAAGCTCGAAGTTGTACTGGGACTGCTCCACCTCGTTTCGATGGTAGACGTCGCGGTAGGAGATGCCGTCGACCCAGGTGAGGTCGAATACGTCATCCACGCCCTGGAGGTACATGGCGATGCGCTCCAGTCCGTAGGTCAGTTCGACCGAGATCGGGTCGAGGTCGAATCCGCCACACTGCTGGAAGTACGTGAACTGGGTGACCTCCATCCCGTCCAGCCAGACCTCCCATCCCAGGCCCCAGGCGCCGAGCGTCGGGGACTCCCAGTTGTCCTCGACGAACCGGAGGTCGTGCTTCGAGAGGTCGATGCCGATGGCTTCCAGTGAACCGATGTACAGGTCCTGTACGTCCGCCGGGCTGGGCTTGATGAGTACCTGGAACTGGTAGTAGTGCCCGAGTCGGTTGGGGTTCTCGCCGTAGCGCGCGTCTCCCGGCCGACGGCACGGCTGCACGTATGCACATCGCCATGGCTGCGGACCGAGCGAGCGCAGAAAGGTCGCAGGATGGAACGTCCCGGCGCCCATCTCGGCGTCGTAGGGCTGCAGGATCGCGCAGCCCTGCTCGCCCCAGTAGCGCTGCAGGGTGAGGATGAGGTCCTGGAACGTGCGCGACATCGGCACTCCGGCGGCGAGAAGGAAGGCGTCGGCCTAAGCCGCGTCTGGCCTGGGGGCAATGCGTGGAGCCCCCGGCGGTCGTGCGGGGGCGGTCGATGTGTGGTCAGGCATCGCGGCCGCGCGACACCATGGGGTCGCGCCACCGGCGGAAGGCCCAGATCGCGACCGGGAGACCGCCCAGGCAGCAGCCCGGCGTGACGGCCGCGTAGACCATCGCCACATAGGGCATGATGTGGCCCTGGGCCCTGCGGTACTGCCAGGCGCCGAACGCCGCCGCCACGCCGCCGAGGAACAACACCACGCTCAGGAAGATGCTGACGATCAGTGCCAGCACGGCGTCGTGATACTTCGCGACCACGCTGACCCCATTTGCAAACCAGAGCCCGGCCTGGAGCAGGCCGAGTCCTGACGTGACCATCAGCGCCATGCCGGGCGAGGCCGTCCGCGCGAGTGCCTGTTGGTCTCCTCCTCCGCCCACGGCCGTCTTCTTCGAGGACTGCCGTGCGCGCGCAGCGGCCGACAGGTAGACCGGGTCACCGCCGCCCGCGCCGGCCGTTGCGATGGGACCGGACCACTGGCTGGCCGCGACGGGCGTCGCGGTTGTCGCGGACCCTGGGTCGATGGCCGGCATCCCCGGGGCCGCTCGGGGGCTCGCGAGGCCGGCGCCGGCCGTGGCGATGGGTCCTGCGTTCGCAGGGTCCTGGAGCCACCAGCCCTCGGCGGGCCCCTGGTCGAAGCGCTGGCTGCGCCGGAGCGTCTGGCCGACGAAGGCTGCCAGCTGCGGGGAACAGGTCTCGCCGTCGACGTCCGGGATGCCTGCGCGGGTGGACCAGTCGAGGTGGCCGCCGCCCAGCCGCCAGCGAACGAACTCGGGGACGTATTGGGTCAGCGACTGGTGGATGAAGCCGGCTGCCCAGGTCGGATTGGCTCGGTCGTACCCGAACTCCTGGAAGAAGTTTGCAGCCGGACATCGCACGATGAAGCCCGTGGAGCCCGTCGAGAGCGTCTGGAGCTTCACCTCGAAGCGATAGCTGCCGTCTTCATCGCACCACTCGCCATCGGCCCATGCGGGCAGCTCGAGCATGACGCCCGATGCCCCGACACTGTCGGCGAATCCCGTGAGATCGAGGCTGCCGACGCTGCCCTGCGGCGGAGCGACACGGGTCTGGGACTGGTCGGCCCAGCCATACTCGACCAGGCCGCGGATCAGCCAGGCGTGGGGCTCGTCGAAGTGGGCGAAGGCGGCGGCCAAGGTGGCTCCGAATGAACGCAGGAAGTGGTGTTCGGGGGAAGGGCGCGGATGGGCGACAGGACCAGGACGGCCTGGTCGAGGCTGCGCAACGCGGCCGGGGCGCAGCGCACAATGCCCGTCCACCGGCCGGAGCCGACGCCCGGTCGGCCCGCTCAGTCCTTGAAGATGGCATCCAGGAAATCGAGGCCGTTCTCGTTCATGCCGATGGATTCACCCCGCTGGAGCTTCTCGCCAAGAAGGTAGGCGTCGTAGGCCGTGATCCAGGGGATGATGAACCCGATACCGAAGAAGCCGAGCACGAGGGTCCCGATGAAGGTCATCACCGCCTTCTTCTGCTGGCCGATCATGAAATATCCGACCGGAATGCCGCACAGCAGGAGGTTGCACAACGCAACGACGACGGGGTTGGTATCCGGTTTCTGGATCATCTGGCCCATGGGTCACTCCTTGATCGTGATGGACGGAGGCGTCCGTCCGGAACCGGTCGATTCGAGCCGGACCGTACGCCGCGCCGGCTGGCGGCGCAACCGACTCCCGAGGGCGCTGGGCCACAGGTCCGTCGTCCCCGGGTGTCGGGTCGGGTTCAGAGGCCAGGCGTCTCCGCCATGGCGGGGTCCAGGGTGACCACACCGGCAGCTGGGACGAAGACCGCGTGGTCCATTCCGTCACTCACGCTTTCGTCGGCCGTGAACGTCGACCGCACGGTCGCCCAGCCGGGCGGCACATTCGCGAACAGGAACTGTCCCGTGTCGCCGGTCACCGAAGCGTCCGGGTCGTACACGCCGAGGTCGTCGAGATAGCAGGGGATGCGTGGGTCGTCCTCGTCGATATCCAACGTCAGCGAGCCGGTGTTGATGACGGGCAGGGTGTCGACCTCCTGGTTTGGAACAGGAAGGTAGGCGCGAAGGATTCCCTCGACGACCGGACCAGTCTCCAGGTCGGGGCAGCCGCTCCAGGTGGTCTGCGCCGTCTCCCACCAGGCGTCCGGACGGGCAAACACGGCACCGTTCGGTGCGAGCACGGTGTCGGTCTGTCCGACCCCGCTCATCGACGTGGGCATGTGCCCGTCCGCCTCGACCACGACCGCGAAGAGTCCTCCCCAGGGGATGGCGATCTCGAAGCTGCCGTCGCCGTCGCTGACGGCCGTGGACACCTGGGCCCCGTCTGCGTCGAAGCTGGTCAGGGTCGCCTCGGGCAGCGTGGGGTCGTCGTATGCAGGGCCGGAGCGGACGATCCCCTGGAAGAGGGCGCTGTCCGGATCGGCAGGGAAGCAGGCGGCGAGGAGGAGGACGATGGGCATGGGGCTACTCCGGCACGAGCGCGAAGCCGGGGCCGACCAGCAGGTCACCGCCGCGCGATGGCCATGTCGTCGCGGCGATCCGGCCATCGATGGCGCCCAGGGACAGCGTCACGTCACCCGGCGCGAGGTCCAGGCCCAGGATGAGCGTGACGGGGTCGGCCGGTGTGGCCTCGACGAGCCGGCCGTCCGGTGTGGTCGTGAGGGCGAGAACAGCCCCAGGCTGCCCCTCCCCATCCGTGAGGTCGATGGTGCCCCCCGCCATCGCGGTGGGGTCTGCGGGTTCCACCCACAGGTGGACCCGCTCCGCGTCTTCCAGGCTGCCCGGGCCCGCATCCGGCGTCACGCCCAATCCGGAGAGGAAGGCATCGAGGGGGGCGCGCTGGCGGCCGAACAGTGCACCGTTGAACCAGAGCGCACGGGTCTCCGGCGCGTATCCACGGAACACGGTCGGTACGTGCAGCGGTCCCGTCACCCGTATCGCCAGCGCCGCCCCTGCGGGAACCTCCAGGCTGTAGCTCCCGGGCGTGGACTCGGACTCCTCTCCGATTGCGACTTCAGAATCATCGAGGTCGACCGCCACCAGCCCGCCGCCAGCGAGCGCAGTCGCCTCGTCGCCCAGGTAGGGGTCCTCGAGAACGGTCCCTGACCAGAGCACCAGGTCGCTGGCAACGGTCTCGTCGAGGGCCACGCATCCGAGCGTGGAGAGCAGCAGGAGGGGCGTCATGGCGGCACTGTATCCGTCCCGGGGATGGGCAGCAGGCTGGCCAGCACCCGCCGGCTCTTCAGGCCACGGCCAAGATGGGCCTGCACCGCGTCGGACACCGCCCAGGCCGGTCCGGCAGGCAGATCCGTGTCGATGAGGTCACGCAGTGGCGTCCGTCGGGCAGCCTCTACGGCAGACAGCCAGTCGCCGCTGACCGGCTGGCCGAGGGCCTCGCAGTGGGGGTGCGCCGCACCGCCTCCGGCGGCATGGAATCGCATCCCTGCCTCGAGGGGTTCTCCGCAGTGGCAGCATCGATCAAGGGTGGGTGCGAGCCCCGCGAACGTCAGGGCCTTCGCCTCCAGGCCCACGCGGAAGGCGGTGGCGGGGGCATCCGTCATCGCATCGAGCAGGAGGGTCGCCATCTCGAGCAGCCCGTACAGGCGGGGTTCTGGATGGGCCTCTCGAGACAGGGCGCCACACACCTCGCAGGCATACGCCAGCAGGGTGAGGCGAACGAGGTCCGCTCGTGCACCCTCCCGTCCATCGAGGAGCTTGGCGGCCTCCAGCGTCCACAGCTCGCCTCGACCCGGGCGAACCCGGACCTCCACGAGATTCCCGGTGTCCAGTGCTCCCCCGAATCGCCGGCGGCTCGAGCGGGCGCGACGGGCGAGGGCGGCCACGCGGCCGAGGTCGGGCGTCAGCAAGCGCACGATGCGGTCGCTGTCTCCGAAATCGAGAGACGACAGCACGATGGCCTCGCGCGGGGGCGTGCTGCGGCGGTTCGCGGGCGCTCCGCGTGCGCTCACCCGAGCCCCAGGATGGCGGAGCAGGTCCCGAAGTAGATGAGGATGGCGATCATGTCGATGCCGGTGGTGACGAAAGGACCGGTCGCCACGGCCGGATCGATGCCCAGACGGTTCAGCGTCATGGGCACTGCGGTGCCGAGGGCAGCAGCAGATACCACCGTGCTGATGATGCTGGCGCCGATGGCCACGCCAAGCAGGGGCTCATCCATCCAGCGGAGGAAGGAGTAGCCACCCAGGGCGAAGGCGAAGCCGATCCCCAGGAGGGCGCCCACGCGTGCCTCTCGCCAGAGGGTGTCCAGGAAGCTGAGCCCTTCATGCTGGCCGAGCGCGATGTTGCGCACGGCAACCGTGGCGGCCTGGATGCCGACGTTGCCGCCCGTGCCGAGCATGACCGGGATGAACCCCGCCAGGACCGCTTGCTGCTGGAGAGCCGTCTCGAAGACGCCGATAAGCTCGGCCATCCCGATTCCGCCGAGCAGGGTCACCAGCAGCCACGTCCCTCGTTGCCGGGCCGCCTGGAACACGCCGGCGGCGTTGGGGTCGGGGTCGTCGCCGACGCCCGCCATCAGCATCATGTCCTCGAGAGCCTCCTCCTTGATGACGTCGACGACGTCGTCGACCGTCACGATGCCCAGGAGGCTGCGATCCTCGTCCACGACCGGTACGGCGAGCAGGTCGTACCGGCTCACGAGGCGGGCCACCTCCTCCTGATCCTCACCGGGGGCCACCGCGATGATGTCGGTCGCCATGATCTCCATGAGCGGCGTGCTGGGGGGGTTCGTCAACAGGGCCCGCAGCGAGATGATCCCCACCAGCTGACCCGCCTCGTTCTCCACGTAGAGGTAGAAGACCGTCTCGAGTTCATCGTGCTGGTCGTGCAGTGCCGAGATCGCATCCCGGCACGTCAGGTTGTCGTTCAACCGGAATGCCAGCGGCTGCATGATGCCGCCCGCCGAGTCGTCCGGGTAGGCAAGGATGTCTTCGACGAGGGGCTTGTCCCGGTCCTGGATCGCCGCGAGGACACGTTCGTGCAGTTCCTCTGGCAGGCGGTCGATGACATCGGCCTCGTCGTCGACATCCATGGTGTCGAGCAGCGTGATCAGCCGTCCGAAGTCCATCCCGTCGACGAGGTGGTTGAGGTCGTCTTCGTCCACGCGAGCCAGTACATCCGCAGCGACTTCGTCGTCGCCGAGGGACCCCATGACCAGACGCTGCTCGCCAGGGGCCAGATGACTGATGGCAGCAGCGATGTCCACCGCGCGTGACTTGGTCAGCGCGCGCCGGAGTGCCCCGTGTGCGCCCCGGCGAGCGAGCCGTCGTACCACCTCGACCCTGGCGTCCATGGTGCCCCCTCAGTTCGCAGCGGGCGCAGGCACGAACACGAGACGGCGGCTCGTGCTGAGATCGTGCAGCGGGTCGATGCGGGAACCGTCATGGTGCAGCACCACGCGGGTGAGGTCGCCGACGGTGACCTCGATCGGAAGCTCGCTCTCCACCGTAATGGTCTCCCCGCCGGGCAGGGCTCCCTGGTGGTGCCAGCTGTCATCGGCGAAGACCTCGACCCGCGTCCGGTCGATCGCGCGGATCGTCACCTTCTGGCTGGTGGCCGCCACCAGCGCCACCGGGTCATCAACCATGGTCTCGCCCTGCAGGACCACGGCCCCCACCCGGAGCCCCAAGACAACGATCGTGCAGAGCAGAAGGCCAGCCAGAATCAGCTTGGCGACCGGTGGCTCGGCGGAGACCGGGAAGGTCTGGCTCAGGTCCGAGCTGGTGTAGACCGGCAGGGGACGCTCGAGGTCGGGCTCAGGAGGCAGGGCCTCGTCCAGGGTCGTGCTCGCGTCCAACGGGAGGTCGAGGAACTCGAGGTACTGCTGGCGGTAGCCGCGCAGGAACGGCCCGGGGGGCAGGCTCGCGGTGTTTCCCGTTTCCATTGCTTCGATGTACCGCCGCGGAATGCGAGCACGCTCGGCGACGTCATCCATCGAGAGGCCGCGGGCCTCGCGCTCATGGCGAAGATCGATCACGGGCTCAGCACTCGCGGGCGTGGAGGTCGGCGGCCGCGTCGCCGAGGTCGGAGCGGGCGCCGTCCTGGGCAGCGGTCCGCAGGTAGGAACAGGCGCCTCGCTTGTCATCGAGATCGAGGAGCACGCGGCCGGCCCGGTAGTAGGCCCCGGCGGCAGCGTCGCCGCACATCTGGATCACGGCCTCGAAGTCGTCCAGTGCGCGGGCCTTGTCGTTCCGCGCTTCACGGACGAGGCCCCGGTTGAAGTGTGCCTGGCAGAGGTTGGGTGCGCGCGACACCGCCTGGTCGAGCTTCGTCTCTGCCTCCTCATACCGGTCGAGCATGTAGAGGGCATGACCCCAGTTCGACAGGACCAGGGAGGGCTTGCGGTACGTCAGATCGTCCAGCGCCGTCTGGAAGTGCGGCAGGGCCTCCTCGTACCGGCCCAGCCGGGTGAGCACGTAGCCGAAGTTGTTGTTGACCTCGGCGTTGCCCGGCACGAGGTCCAGGCTCTGCCGGAACGCCTTCTCGGCCCGCTCCGGGGCACCCTGCTTGAAATAGGCCAGCCCCAGCTTGTTCCAGGCGTTCCAGTTGCGCGGGTCGAGCTTCGTGGCCTCCTGCAGTGCGCGCACGGCATCGGGGGCGTTGCCCTCTTGGAGATAGGCGGCCCCCAGACGGACCTGTGCACCGGCGCTCTCCTGGCGCTGGGTCGTGACGCATGCCACGCCGAGGGCGAGCGGAAGCAGCGCGGAAAGGAGAGAGAGGCGCATGGTGGGCTCCGGGTGGGGGTTCCGGATCGGGCGTGCGGTGCGTCCCGAGGGGTCAGTCGAGGTACTTGCAGACGAGCGGATCGAGGGCATCGCGACGCTCGGGAGGGATGGCGCCGGGAGCCGTCATGATCGCTCCGGCGAGGGCGTTGGACATGGGCGCGGGGCCGTCGTGGGCCGCGATGCGGGGCACCGCGGCGCGGATGATCTTCTTGGCGACCGCGACGTTGGCACGTGCGACAGCCACCACCTGCTCGACGGTGACGTCGTCGTGGCCCTCATGCCAGCAGTCGTAGTCGGTCGACATCGCGACGGTGGCGTAGGAGATCTCTGCCTCGCGGGCGAGCTTGGCTTCCGGCAGGTTGGTCATCCCGATCACCCTGGCGCCCCAGGAGCGGTAGAGGTTCGACTCCGCCCGCGTCGAGAACGCAGGCCCCTCCATGCAGACGTACGTCCCGCCATCATGCACGGTCGCGCCCGCCTCGCGTGCCGACGCCAGCAGGATGTCGCGGAGGGTGCTGCACACCGGGTCCCCGAATCCGACGTGCGCCACGATGCCGTCCGTGAAGAACGTGCTGGGGCGACCCTTCGTGCGGTCGATGAACTGGTCGATGATGACCATGTGGCCGGGGACGACCTCCTCCTGGAGCGAGCCGACCGCGCTGATGCTGATGATCCAGCTCACGCCGAGCACCTTCATGCCGAAGATGTTCGCCCGATAGGGCACCTCGGACGGATTCAGTCGGTGGCCCTCTCCGTGCCGCGGCAGGAATACGAGCTCGACCCCGGGGAGGTCCGCGAGCCGGCCCACGAGGAAGTCGCCAGAAGGGTCGCCGAAGGGCGTTTCGACCTGCTCGCGCCAGACGTCCTGCAGGCCCTCCATCGCGTACAAGCCGCTGCCGCCGATGATCCCGATGCGCAGGGGTGTCTTGCCGCCCTGGTCCGCCTTGCTCATGCTGCCTCCGTGGGGTTGACGAGTCTACACCATGCAGGTGCCATCGCCGTGAACTGGTCCGTCATGCGGGGTTGGCGTCGGTGCCTTTTGCCACCCGTCGCGCCATGACCTCG
>JAYYRS010000255.1:0-5705 GCA_036126975.1 Myxococcota bacterium | reverse complement strand
CGAGATCCGCGCCGAGTGCTGCTGCGACGGACTTCGAAACCAGGGTGATTTCGCGCGCACCCACGGCGCGGGCGAACTCCTGCACGGCGCGACGTTCGACGTCGGACGTTCCCTGGGGCACACACACGACCATGCGAGGCCGTACCAGCTGTCGCCCCTGCAGTGCGGCCTCGACGCAGTCGCGCAGGAGCTCTTCAGCTGCGGCAAAGTCTGCGATCACACCGTCCCGGATTGGGCTGAGTGCGGTGATGTGTTCCGGCGTGCGGCCCAGCATCCGCTTGGCCTCGTCTCCAACAGCGACGACCCGCCCGCCCGCGGTGCGGTCCGTCGCAACCACGCTGGGGGTCTCGACCACGATCCCGCGACCGCGGACGAAGACGCGCGTGTTGGAGGTGCCAAGGTCAACTGCGAGGTCGTGACCGAAGCGACCCAGTGCCTGGTCGAACATGGTGCCCCCGGGAACGTGGCATTCGGCGGTCCGTTCAGTCGCCGAATCCCTTCACGTTCTTGATCTGGACCAGCGGCTTTCCAATCACGCTCGCAATGTGCTCGGCGCTTCCATGCAGCGGGGCATCATTGGACTGCTGCACGGTGTAGCGGCCGCCGGTGAGCGTCACTGCGACGACCTCGAACATGGCATCCTCACCGCCCATGACGTGCTCGACCTTCTCAACGTCGGAGAACGTCACGCGCGTGCTGTCGACGCCCGCACCCGATGTCTTCGTGATCACGATGGACTGTGTCTCGGCGTCCACGACGATCCGCTCTTGGGACTGGTTGTTGAACACCCACCAGAAGGTTCCCGCACCGATGACCGCCATCGCAGCCACAAAGCCGAGCAGGACCACGGGGCCGGTGTTCTTCTTCGGCTTCTCCATGAAGTCGTGGAAGCAGTGCTTGCACCGGAAGGCCTCCACCGGAACGGTGGCGGCGCAGCTCGGACAGTCCTTCGTGGCCATGGAATCCTCCACTCCCGAAACCCGAGGGGCCCGGTGAACGCCGATGATTAGGTCGGTCCTACGGGCATGTCAAGCGCTGGGAGCGGTCCTTGGCGGACCCTTGACCTGCGGGCCGGATTGGCCGGCTCAGTCCGCCTGGTGGGCATACCGGGCGATCGCGGGCAGAAGCATCGGCAGCATCATGGGGATGGGCGCCATCGGGCTGTCCTTGTAGTCCTTGTAGGACTTCCGACCCCTCTTGAGCAACGCGTCCACAGTGGCCGCGGTTCCGCACAGGCTGCAGAGCGCGCGGAGGTGTTCCGGCGGAAGCGACTCGAGATCATCCCGGTCGTAGGGGCTCAGTGGGAGGCCCCGGGTTCGGCCCAGGTGCGCCATCGCGATGACAGCCTGCTCCAGCAGTGTCGCGCGGTCGATGATGGCCGGAATGGCGAGGTCGAGGTCGGCGGCAAGCTCGACAAGGTCGCCCTCGGGGATGTTCGCGAAGAGAGCGAGCTCGGCGGGTGTGAGCGCTGCGGACATGAACCGCTCCGACCGGTTTGAGGGGATGACGCTGCCGTCCGTCGCGTGTATCACTAACGGGGCTGATGGCGTCCGGGGGCGACCCGACCACGCTGGCGGCCCGGAGGTTCCCATGCTCCGTGCGCTCTGGTCTGGCCTGCTTCAACTGCTGGTCCTGCTGCCGCTGCTCCTCGTTCGGGGATGGCGGCGCCTCCGTCTGCGCGGACACGGTGTGGTCCGCGTCTCGCTTGGGACGGCCCGAGAAGGGCAGGGGACGTCACTCGCTGCTGCACGCTCCGTCGTCGAGGCCCTCCGGTCGATGGCTGCCGACCGGTCGGTCCGTGCTGTGGTGGTCGACCTCCGTGGTGTCCGTGGCGGATGGGCGTCTCTTCAGGAGCTGCGCGACGCGCTCGCGCGGTTGCAGGCGGAGGGAAAGATGGTGCTCGCGCATCTCGACACCTTGGGACTCCGGGACCTGTACCTGTCGAGCGTCGCAGACCGGGTCTGGATGACGCCCACCGGGGTTGCGCTCATCAGCCCGATCGGCGCCCGACTCCAGTTCTTCGGAGACGCTCTCGCTGCCCTCGGGGTTCGGATCGAGGTGGTCGCAGCCGGGGACTACAAGAGCTTCGGGGAGCGATTCAGCCGGGCCTACGCCAGCGCACCCAACCGAGAGGCGATGGGTGCCGTGCTGACCGACCTGGAGGAGCTGCTTGTCGACAGCATCGCGGAGGCGCGGGGTGTCGATCGGTCGACCGTGTGCGAGGTCCTGTCGGCCGGGCCGTTGGACCCCAGAGAACTCGTGGACCGCGGGCTGATTGATGACGTGGCGTATCCGGATGAAGCCGAGACGCGGCTGCAGGAACTCATCGGAGACAAGGGGCGCGAGACCGGGTTTGCGTCGTATGTGTTCTGGAAACGGCTGGAACGCTGGTTGAGTCAGCTCGGCACCCGTCGCGACGACGTCGCGGTGGTGCATCTCGAGGGCGCAATCGTGCAGGGTGCGGATGCCCAGCAGGGGGGAGGCAGTCGGATCGACGCCGACCGGGTGGTGCCGGTGCTGGAGGCGCTGCGCAAGCGCCGCAGCGTCCGCGCGGTCGTGCTGTACGTCGATAGCCCTGGCGGAAGCGCTCTGGCCAGCGACCTCATCGCGCGAAGCGTGGGGCGTCTCGCGGCCCGGAAGCCCGTTGTTGCTGCGTTCCACAACGTGTCCGCGAGCGGGGGGTACTACCTGTCGGCGCCGGCGTCGGAGATCATCGCCAGGGAAGGAACCATCACCGGCTCCATCGGCGTTATTGGCGGCAAGGTGGTTCTTGGACCCGCCCTCGCGCGACTCGGGGTGCATGGGGAGACCGTGAGCCCAACCGCCGGGGCTGGATTCCTCGGTCCCTGGCGCGGGTTCGACCGGATCGAGCGGCATCGGTTCCAGGGGATGCTGGAACGCACCTACGACCGCTTCATTGCGGTGGTGTCGGGGGGGCGGAAACGCCCGGCCGCGGCGATCCACGCGGTCGCGCAGGGGCGGATCTGGACCGGCCGTCAGGCCCTGGAACGCGGGCTCGTCGACCACCTTGGCGGACTGGAGCTCGCGGTGGAGCGCGCGCAGCGACTTGCCGGACTGGAGCCGCACCGGGGCCGGCTGCGGCATGTCCGGTTTCCGCCGCCTCGGCTTGGGGCGCTCCGTGCGCTCGCTCGGCGGCATGCACGCACCGGCGGTGTTGCGGCAATGGTCCTCGAGCAGCTCGGCCGGGCCGGCACGGTGGCGCGCATGCTGCAGGCCCGGCCAGGAGAGCCGCTCGCGCTGCTGCCCTGGGACATCGATGGGGCGGAGTAGCCGTTCGTCGCGTGTCGCGGCCCGGTCTACCCGTCGCCGTAGACGGCCCGATAGGCCTGGAGGTAGCCAAGAACGCGCTTCACGTACCGGCGTGTCTCGGTGTAGCCGATGTCCTCGGCGAAGCGGTCGGGTTCCGGAGGGAGGGGGTAGCCGTCCAGCCACCGCCGTACCGCTTCTTCTCCGGCGTTGTAGCCGGCAATCACCAGAGGCAGGACTGGCTCGACACCGGAATCCGAGAGTCGCTCTCGCAGGCTCACCAGCTCGTCCACACCGAGCGCCGCGTTGTACCCGGGCTGGAACAACAGGTCGGGGTGATAGGGGCTGGCGCCGAAGCGGGTGGGGTGCAGCTCGGCCCCCAGCGCCGGCATGAGCTGCATGAGTCCGCGCGCCCCGGCGGGAGAGGTGACCTCGGGGCGAAGCGCGCTCTCAGCCGTCATGATCGCATAGGGGAGATTTCGAGGCAGTCCGCCCGCGAGAGCCTGCCGTGCGGGGACGTCGCCCATGGGTCGCGCGAGACAGACCGCCCGCTGTGCCGAAGGAAGACGGCCAACCCCTCCCGCTGCGGGGCAGGTCACCATCGCCCGCGCACCTGCGTAGTCGCCGGCGATCAGCCGGGCGCGCGCCAGGGCCCAACGGGCGGGCTGGTCGGCTGCGGCGACCGTATCGAGCTCGGCGCGCGCCCAGGACCCCAGACCGACGGAGGCCAGCGCGAGCCCGTCATGGAATGCGGGCACGTCGAGGGAGGCTGGTGGCGCGGGTGGTGGCTCATCCGTCGGGGTGGGGTAGGCGCGTCCCAGGCGCCAGGCGGCGAACCAGGCATGGCCGCTGCGTGGCCACCGCCGGAGCACTTCGGCGTAGCCGGCTGCCGCTCCTGCAGCATCACCTCGGGCCGCCGCGATGCGCGCCTGCCAGTAGCGGGCTCCGGATGCCATGGAAGACCCCGGCGTCGTCTCCAGAAGGCGCTGGAAGCTTTCGTTGGCCTCCTCGTGACGTCCGAGACGGTACTGGGCCCAACCGATGAACCAGCGCGCTTCGTCCTGCCGCCGGGTCCCGGGATGGCGGCCGAGATGGCCCTCGAAGAGGGCGATGGCGCGCGCCAGGTCTCCGGAATCGTACGCGAGATAGGCCAGCTTGAAGTCCGCATGGATGGCGAGCGCGTGCCCTGGATGATCGGCGATGAGGCGTGTGTAGTGCTGGGCAGCCAGGTCGTAGTCGCCGGTCCGGGAGGCGCCGAGGGCGAGGTCGAAGGCCTGCCTCGGACTGCGCGCGGCCATGCTGGAATAGAGCCGGACGGCCCGTTGGTAGTCCTTTGCACGGAAGCTGGCGCGGGCGAGGGCCGCGGTCGTCCGGGTCTGGTCGTCGGGCGGCATCAGGTCGCGCAGCGCGAGCGCCTCCGCCCAGCCCTGAAGCGTCTCGAGGGACTGGATGCGCACGCGGATGAGGTCCCGACCGGCAGGACGCGACGGGTCCGGCACGGGATGTCCCACCGCAGAAAGACGCGCTGCGGCCTGGGCTGCGCGCGGTGAGGTGGGGTTTCGTGCCCAGAGCGTCTGCCAGACGGGGATGGCCGCCGCGGTCGCGCCCCTGCGTGCCGCGCCTTCTGCGAGCCACCAGCGGGCTTCCGCGGGATCCGCACCCCCCGGCGTTCCCAATCGGCCGGCCTTCCCGGCCGCGCCTTCGAGCAGCGGGCGGAGCGCGTCGCGGCCATCAAGGTAGCGACCGATCTCGATCATGGCCCGTCCGCGTACGAGCGCGGCGCGCCGCCCTGCCGGGCCCGGCAAGGACACGCCCGCGAGCCGGGCTGCGGCCCGCTCCGGCTCGCCGTGGGCGAGCAGCGCTTCCGCGGCAACCAGACCGGCGTACCCGGACAGTGAACCGCCGGAAAGGGGGCGGAGCGCATCCAAGGCGGCGTCGAGTCGGTCAGTGGACACGAGGCAGCGCGCGCGAGCCAGCGCCTGCGCGGGCGTGTCGGTGGAGCCATCCACCAGGGCCGGTCGGCAATCCCCTTGCCGCAGTGCCTGCATCGACGATTCGTCGAGCGCATGGGCCGGGCGGATCGCCAGTGACATTGCCAGCGCGAGGAATCCACTCATCAGAAGCTTGACCCAAGCCATGCGTAGAAGCCCTGCGCATCGCCGGGCGGGAAGCCCGGACCGCGCACGGCGAACCCGTAGCCGACCCGGATGGTGAGCGGGATGCCCCACCCGAGGATGGCGCGGCCCTGCAGCTCTGCTCCGGTTCCCATCAAGGTTCCGGAGAGCGCACTCTGTACATCTGCCGCCTCTGCAAAGGCGTTTCCCGCATCGAGGTAGACCGCGGCGGACACATTGCGCGCGAAGGCCGGCACCATTCCCACGCCGCGGTCGATGATCCATACCGGCAGGCGGTACTCGAGGGAGCTGAGGTAGTACCAG
>JAYYRS010000254.1:0-7860 GCA_036126975.1 Myxococcota bacterium | reverse complement strand
CCGTAACCGGCCGATGCCTCGCCGCGAGCGCCCGCTCCGGCTACGCACGCAGTCGTGACGAGACTGCCCCGCAAGCTCCGCATTCTGCTCTTGTCGCTCGCACTGGGTGGGGGCCTGCTCGTGCCTGCAGGGCGCGAAGTTCGTGGCGCCACGGATGGGCGGGACTACGCGTCGTTTCACTACGCGGTCCGGCTCTGGGCAGACGGTGGAGATCCCTATGACGGTGCGGCGCTGACGCAGCGGGCCCGAGAGGACGGCCGCCGGGGGCGGGTCTACCCGTTCTTCTATCCGCCGCCTGCCCTCCCGATGCTCGCTTGGACGCTCCCGGTGTCGCTCCGGATGGGCCACGGCATCATGGCGATGGTCAATCTGGCCTCGCTCATCGGGCTGGGGCTCCTGCTGGCGCGATGGCTTCGGATGCCCATGTGGCTCCCGGTGCTCCTGCTTGCGACCTCGAGTGGGGCGATCGAGACGGCTCGTCTCGGCCAGGTGAATGGAGTCATCGCCCTCCTCGTCGGGCTCGCCGCCTCGCGGTCCCGGGGGGTGCCTGTCGCGGTGGCGGCGCTGTTGAAGATGTCGCCCGCCGTCCTGCTCCTTCGTTTCCTGGCAGCGCGCAGCTGGCGGCCGTTGCTGGCGGGCCTCGGAGTGGGCCTGGGAGCATTGGTCCTTTCTGTCGGTATCGCGGGCGTCGAGTGCTCCATGCGCTTCTTCCGAGATGTCCTGCCGGGCCTCTCCGATGGGGGCTGGAACGGCCTCGGCATTCCGCTCGACTTCCGCGCCAACCACTCGCTGGCCGGCATGCTGAATGCCGCCTTCCCCGGTCCCGACGACGTGACGCTCTCGCAGACGGCACGGCGCTTCGGGATCGGCCTCACCGCGTCGGGATTCCTGGCGCTCGCCTGGCTCGGACGTCGGCGGTTCGACCCGCTCGGCGAGGCCCTCCTGTGGGGTGCCCTTTCGGCACTGGTCGTCATCACGCCGGTCTACGCCTGGGAGCACCATCATGTGCTTCTTCTGCTGCCGATGGTGGCCACCGGCCAAGCCCTGCGGGAAGGGCGGCTCCCTCGGTGGTGCTGGTCGCTCTTCCTTCTATGCTGGGTGATCTGGGCGTGGCGGCTGCCCTGGTGGCGGGCTGCATGGCGAAGCTGGCCGGCGCTCCGCCCGCTGGTGGAGGAGAGCAAGCTTTTGTTGCCGCTCATCCTGCTGGGTCTCGGCAGCTGGGGCGCTGCGCGTTCGCCGGGCGATCGGGATGGCCCCGGTGTCAGGAGTGCGTGAGCAGATCAGGCTTGTCGTCGAAGTGTGCGTGGACGTTCAGGCTCGCCAGGGTGGACCATCCGCCGCCGACCCGGATCCGGGTCACACCGGTGTTCACCATGGACAGGTTGAGGGTGAACGCCTTCCGCGGGCTGAGGTCCAGCAGATGCCGGCAGACCGCGGATATGGCCCCGCCGGAGGTGAATACGAGCGCGGACTCGCCCTTCCCCAGCGTGGCCGTCGCCCGCTGGAGGCCGGCCACGACCCGGTCCTGGAATGCGGCGTATGACTCGAAGTAGTCGTCGTCATGGGCGCCGTCGGCCCAGCGACCCATCGCGTCGAGGAAGAAGGCAAAGAAGCCGGCTCGTCCGGCGTCTCGGTCCGGCTGCATCCCGGCGGAGAGCGCAGCCTTGATCACGGTCTGGTGATCGAACTCGTTCCATGCATCATCCTCGATGGGAGGGGGCAGGGGTCCGAATCCTTCCGCGAAGCCTGCCGCGGTCTCTCGATGGCGCCGCATCGCGCCGTGGATGACATGGTGCACGGGGGCGATGTGCCGCCACGCCGCACCCGTGACCCGGGACTGCTCCCAGCCTCGGTCGCTGAGCAGGTCATACTCGCCCATCATCTCGCCTGCCTGCCCATGGCGGATGAGCCAGAGGTCCGCCATCAATCACCCCGCCGGTCGAGGATGGCCTGGCAGCGGTTGTCCAGGTAGACGGCGAGGTCGCCGAACGCTGCGAAGGCCGGGTTGGTTGTCTGGCCATGGTGGTAGCGGAACCAGATCTGCTGGAGGATGCCAGCGAGGCGGAACAGGCCATAGACCTCGTAGAAGTCGGTGTCATCCAGCTCACGGCCCGTGCGTGCCGCGTAGTAGGCCCAGACCTCGTCCCGGGTGCGCATGCCTGGAGCATTCGTGGGCTGCCGACGCATCATCTGCATGACCAGCTCATCGTCAGCCTCCACCCAGTAGGCGAGCGAGTTGCCGAGATCCATCAGCGGGTCGCCGAGTGTGGCCATCTCCCAGTCGAGGACGCCGATCGGATGGGTGGGGTCCGCGGGGTCGAGCACGACGTTGTCGAACCGGAAGTCTCCGTGGACGACGCATGTTGCGACATCCGCCGGCTGGTTCTCGTCCAACCACCGCATCACGCGTTCGAAGTCGGCTGCACCGGGCGTGCGTGCGGCCCGATATCGACGACTCCACCCCGCGACTTGACGACCGACGTATCCCGTGCCCCTGCCCAGGTGCGTGAGTCCATTCGTCGCGATGTCGACGCCATGGAGTGCGATCAGCCGGTCGAGGACGTTGTCGCACAGCGCCCGCGTCCGCGCCGCATCCAGCCCGAGCGAAGCGGGGATGTCCTGCCGAAGGATGATCCCCTGCAGGCGCTCCATCACATAGAACTCCCCGTCAGCCACCGTTGGATCCGCGCAGTGGGCCACCACGGCTGGCAGGCCGTCGTAGAGCGGGCGCAGCGCACGAAGGAACCTCACCTCGCGGCCCATGTCGTGCGCCGATTTCGCTTTCTTGCCGAAGGGAGGCCGCCGGAGGATCAATTCCCGGTCCGCCCATCGCAACAGATAGGTCAGGTTGCTTGCCCCACCCCGGTACTGGAAGACGGATGGTGTGTCGTGCAGGCCGGGGATCCGCTCCTGCAGCCACGCCGTGACGGCGTCCAGTGCGAGCGCATCGTCAGGACGGAGCGCGTGGGGCTGGTCGAGGAGTTCAGACATCTCGCCTCGTCATCGTCGGGGCCGGCTGGGTGCAATCCGGTCCTTGTGTGGCAGCAGCTCCCAGCGAGCGACCAGTCCCCTGTGGACCTCGTCGGGCCCGTCCGCGAGGCGGAGGATCCGGGCGGACGCATACATCGCAGCCAGCGGAAAATCCGCCGAGAGGCCCGCCCCACCATGGATCTGCATGGCCTCGTCGATGATGCGCAGCGCGATGTTGGGCGCGACCACCTTGATCGCTGAGATCTCCTTCATTGCGCCGAAGACGCCGACGGTGTCGATCAACCACGCCGCCTTGAGCGTCAGCAGGCGGGCCATGTCGATGTCCATTCTGGCGTTTGCGATGATGTCGCGATTTCCACCAAGACTCGACAGGGGCTTGCCGAACGCCACGCGACTGATGGCCCGCTCGATCAGCAGCTCGAGGGCCACCTCGGCCGCGCCGATCAAGCGCATGCAGTGGTGGATTCGCCCCGGGCCGAGCCGCCCTTGTGCGATCTCGAACCCCCGCCCGGGGCCGAGGATGAAGTTCTCGATCGGCACGCGCACATTCGTGAAGCTGACCTCACCGTGGCCGTAGGGTGGGTCGTGGTCACCGAACACCGTCAGCATCCGCTCGATGCGGACACCGGGCGTGTCGCGCGGGACGAGGACCATCGAGTGGCGCTCGTGGCGATGGGCCTCCGGCTCGGTCAGGCCCATGAAGATGAGGACCTGGCAATCGGGGTGCCCGATCCCTGTGCTCCACCACTTGCGTCCATTGATGACGATCTCGTCTCCGTCCACCACGGCGGTGGCCTCCATGTTGGTCGCGTCCGAGGAGGCGACCTGGGGCTCCGTCATGCAGAACGCCGAGCGGATCCGACCGTCGAGAAGCGGTTCCAGCCAGCGGCTCTTCTGCTGGGGGGTCCCGTACTTTTCCAGCACCTCCATGTTTCCGGTGTCGGGTGCATTGCAGTTGAAGATCTCGGGTGCGATGAAGCTTCGGCCCATCTGCTCTGCCAGCGTCGCGTACTCCACGTTGGTCAGGCCCGAGACCTCGGGCAGGAAGAGATTCCACAGGCCGTCTTCGCGGGCCTTGTCCTTGAGCGTTCGAATCTCGGGCAGTTCGATCCAGATGTCGGGCTGGGCCCGCTGCCGCTGGAGCAGGTCTGCCTCGACCGGAGTGATGTGCGTGGCCATGAAGGCCTTGATCCTGTCGAGGAGGGCCTGTGCACGCGCGGAGACGGCGAAGTCCATCGGGGGTCTCGGGGTGGAGGGTAGGTGACCATAGGCCAGTGACGGGCGCGTGACCATCGTCGCACCGCGTGCGTGGTCACCCCTCGACAGGCTACGGGGGGAGCGCCAGTCCGTGCGATGTACTTCGACCTTGCGGCTCGACGAACAGCAGACGCGGTCCCCACGGCGGGCTGGTTTGAGGGGAGAGAGGCGCTCCGGGGCCATTCCGGCTCCGGAGGGAGACCTCGCAAACGACCCTCGTGCATGCGTCCAGGCGCCCGCCGCCTGGCAGAGAGAGAAAGTAGAATGGGAAACAAGCTCTTCGTCGGCGGTCTCGCCTGGGCAACCAACAATGACGGTCTCCGCGAGGCATTCGCCTCGTTTGGTGAGGTCACCGATGCCGTCGTCATCCTTGAGCGTGACACGGGCCGCTCCCGTGGCTTCGGCTTCGTCACCTTCGCGGAGGAGTCCGCGGCGCAGGAGGCCATCGCTGCCATGGACGGACAGGAGCTCGACGGACGGGCCATCCGCGTGAACGAAGCCCAGGAGCGTCGCGGTGGCGGCGGTCGTGGGGGCGGCGGTGGGTACCGCGGCGGCGGCGGCGGTGGGTACCGCGGCGGTGGCGGCGGTGGTCGTGGTGGCTACGGCGGCGGCGGCGGCGGTGGTCGTGGTGGCTATGGCGGTGGCGGCGGCGGTGGCCGCGGCGGTGGCGGCGGTGGCGGCTGGGGCGGCGGCGACAGCTGGTAGCCCGGCGCCGGGAGAGATGACTCTCCCCACGCACATGAGCAGGGTCGTCGGGTTCGCCGGGCGGCCCTGCCTGCATTTCGCGTCCATGTGCCCGACAGTCGACCCGTGTGCAGCCGACGAGGAAGCCCCGCGGGTTTGGGGAATCCGTGGGTTAGTCGCGACGGACCCCCCGGTACGCCTGGAGTCGTCACGCCCCGCACCCCGCCCTCGATGTTTCTTCCGGCGCTGCTTGTCATCGCAGCCGTTGGCCTCGTGACCCTCATGTTGGGGCCGCGGTCCACGCAGGGGCCTTCCCCGGCAGCGACCAGGCCGGACCCTGGCGCGCCGACCCTCGTGTTCGTGGTGCTCGACAACGTCCGCGCAGACCGGCTTTCGTTGTGCGGACACGACCGGCCGACGTCACGTCGCCTGGAGGCTCTCGTCCGGAAGGGGGCATCCCATTCCTGTCACGCCTACGCCCCGGGGAGCTGGACGCTCCCCAGTCATGCCAGCTTCTTCACGGGTGTGGACGTACCGACGCATGGCGCGCACTCGTTGCCCGAAGGAGGCGAGGCGCTGGGACGGAGCACCTCGGAATCGGTACGTGCGCTGGATGGGCAGCTGCCGACGCTGGCCGAGCAGCTGGGCGACCGGGGATACCAGACGTTCCTCGTCTCCGGCAATCCGGTGCTGTCAGCCGTGAGCGGCTTGACCCGTGGGTTCGACGAGACCGTGATCGCGAAGAAGTTCAACAAGCTGCACGGTCGGTCGCTGGAGCGTGCCGTCGGGCGTGCGCTCCGGCGGGCGGATCCCACGCGACCCTTGTTCCTGTTCGTGAACATCGCCGACGCCCACCAGCCATGGCGGCGTGTCCCGGCCGACGTCGGGTGGTTGCCAGCGCGGCCCGCCTTCCGACTGCACGCCTCGAAGCCGGATGGCTTCTGGCAGGGCTGGTACCGGGGCCGACTCGCGACCAGCGAGAAGGTCGACACACTCGGACACCTGCAGGACGTCTACGACTACGGCATCTTCCGGGCGGACCGGACCCTCGGGCGCGTGATGGCGCGCCTCGAGAAGACCGGATGGACGGAGCCGGGTGTGCGGTACGTCGTGACATCCGACCACGGGGAGTTCATGGGGGAGCACGGGCTGCTCGACCATGGGCACTATCTCGAGGACGAGAATCAGCGGGTGTTGCTCCTGGTCGGCGGTGACGGCGCGCCAGAGCTGCCGGACCGGGTGTTGAGCGCAACCGAGGCGTTCCATCTGGTGCGAGACGGGGAGCTCGCGCCCGGTGGCATGCCAGTGGAGGCGGTGACCTATCCGCACCGGCAGCGGGAGGCGTGGACCGGTGGAGTCGCCTACGGACGGACCGCCGCGGCCCGGTGGACCCGCGGTCGGCGGCTGCTCTGGGAGGATGATCACCCGCGCATTCCTCCGGAGCTTGCGGAGCTGGTCGGACGGGTCGAGCGGAGCGGGAGCCGCAATGGCGGCACGTCCGAAGGGGTCCTCGAGATGCTCCGCGCCGCAGGCTACGTGGAGTAGGTGGGCATGGGAGGCATGTCTGTGCGCTCCCTCTCGCTCTCGTTCGCTTGGCGACCCGGCCTCTGGGGCCTACGCTCCCTCCATGCCCACGCCGTCCGCCGTCGCTGGCCGCTTCACTGCCGTCCGCAGCAACTCCCTCTCGCTGGCCGCTTCATTGACGCCCGAGGACCAGCAGATCCAGGCGTTTCCGTATGCGAGCCCGACGAAATGGCATCTCGCACACACCAGCTGGTTCTTCGAGACGTTCATCCTCAGGCGCTGGCTGCCAGCCCTTGCACCACGAAGGTCGGGGTACGAGCATCTGTTCAACAGCTACTACGAGGGCGTCGGAGAACGGTTCAGTCGTCCGCACCGCGGCGCGCTGTCTCGTCCAAGACTCGAGGAGATCCATCGCTTCCGGGAGGAGGTGGACCACGGAATCTCCGAGCTGTTGCGTCGCGTCGACGAACCGGAACTTCTCGATCTGATGTTGCTCGGCATCGCACACGAGGAGCAGCACCAGGAACTGATGCTCACCGACATCCTGGCCAATTTTTCGGTGAGTCCGGTTTCGCCTGTCTGGCGGGAACAGGACCCCGCCGCAAGCCCGGTTGGTCCGGCTCCGCGATGGGTCCCGTTTGGCGGGGGGCTACACCGGGTGGGGCACGATGGCGAGGGTTTTGCATTCGACAACGAGGGTCCGTCCCATCCGGTCTTCGTCGAGGACTTCGCGCTCCGGAACACGCTCGTCACCAACGCCGAAGTCGTCGCATTCATCGAGGACGGCGGCTACGAGACGCCGTCGCTGTGGCTCTCTGACGGCATCGCGTGGGTCCGCGAGCACGCGGTTTTCGCTCCGCGATACTGGCGGCGGGGGTCGGACCGGACGTGGCGGCAGTTCACGCTGTACGGAGAACGGGAGCTCGACCTCGCGGCACCGGTGACGCACATCAGTGCCTACGAAGCGGACGCGATCGCCGCCTGGCTCGGAGGGCGACTGCCGACCGAACACGAATGGGAGATTGCGGCACGGGCTTGTGGGGCGGATGCGTCCCTGGCGCGGTCGGCGCAGGATGGTCCGGTCCTGCCGCGCGCCACCGCCGAAGGCCCAGGGGGGCTGGCGGGTGTATTCGGGGAGGTGTGGTGCTGGACCCGCAGTGCCTATGCGCCCTACCCGGGCTACCGGCCGCCCTGCGGCGCGGTCGGCGAGTACAACGGGAAGTTCATGGCGAACCAGTGGGTGCTCCGGGGCGGTTCCTGTGCGACGGCGCAGGCGCACAGCCGGGTCTCCTACCGCAACTTCTTCTACCTCCCGGAGCGCTGGCAGTTCACGGGCCTGCGGTTGGCCCGATGCTGAATCAGGCGTCCGACGACTACCCGGCAATGGAGTGGGCCGCGGGTTTC
>JAYYRS010000253.1:0-12636 GCA_036126975.1 Myxococcota bacterium | reverse complement strand
GCGACGACCATGGCCCCCCACCTGATCCGACTCGCCAGTGGAGACGTCGTGAAGATGGTCGTAGAGAGCTACTACGCGTCCGGCCAGGACGGGTGCAACGAGACGGGCAACCGCGGAACGGGGAGTGCGAACATCACCCTTCGTTGGTCCTACTTGTAGGTCGTCTGCAGCAATCGCCGGCCTTCCTGTCGTCCGGTGGATGACGCCGCCCATGATCGGCAGAGGGGGATGGGCTACAGGCCCGCATGCGCCAGACCTGCACGACGACCGGACGCCCGATGTTGCTCGGTGTGCTCCTCCTGCTGGGGGACGCTGGGTCTGCGCAGGCCGCACCTCCCGTGTCGCCGGAGGTGATCGAGCAGGCCATCCGGCTCCGGGATGCCGCCCTTGAAGACGACACCGCCTGGAACTGGGTCGAGGGGCTCACCACCGAGATTGGACCCCGTCTCGCAGGGACACCACAGGAGGCCGCGGCCCGGGATTGGACCGTCCGGAATCTCAAGGCCCTGGGGTTCCCTGATGACGCCGTCTCGGTCGAGCACTTTCCCGTGGAGACCTGGGTCCGGGGCATGGAGACGGCCCGCATCGTCACCCCGTTCCCCCAGCCCCTTGTCGTCACCGCTCTCGGCCGCTCTGCATCGACCGGTCCCGACGGGCTCGAGGCCGAGGTGGTCATCTTCGAGTCTGTCGATGAGCTGGAGCAGCAGCCGGAGGGATCGCTCGAGGGGCGCATCGCCTACATCGGCCATGCGATGACACGCACCCAGAATGGCTCGAGCTACGGGTACTTCGGCAAGGCGCGCTTCCGGGGCCCGTCCATCGCAGCCTCCAAGGGGGCGATCGGGTGTCTCATCCGATCGGTCGGCACCCACAGCCACCGCCTGCCGCATACCGGCGGCACCAACTTCGATGACATCCCGCCCATCCCGGCTGCGGCCCTCTCTCCGCCTGACGCGGACCAGCTGGAGCGCATCGCAGCGCGAAATGAGACGGTCCGGGTGGAGATGACACTCACACCCCAGATCATCGGCACACAGCAGAGCGGAAACGTCATCGCCGACGTCACCGGCGCAAAGCGACCCGAGGAGATCGTCATCGTGGGCGGCCACCTCGACAGCTGGGACCTCGGCACCGGTGCCGTGGACGATGGTGCCGGCGTGGCCATCGCCACGGCTGCGGTCGACCTCATCCGCCGCTCGGGCCTTCGACCAGAGCGCACCATCCGCGTCGTGCACTGGGGCGCCGAGGAGGTCGGGCTGTACGGCGCACGCGCGTACGCCAGGGCGCACGCCCACAGCATCGATCAGCACGTCATCGGATCGGAGAGTGACTTCGGCGCCGACCGCATCTACGGGATCGAGGGTCACGTTTCGGACGAGGGCCAGCGGGTGGTCGATGAGATGCTCCGACTGCTCGCGCCGCTGGGCGTCGGGCGCGGCGTGATGGGCCCGCGATTCCAGGGCTCGAGCGGTCCCGACCTCAGCCCACTGAACGCAAAGGGCCTGCCCCGATTTCGCATGAAGCAGGACGGGACCGACTACTTCGACTACCACCACACCCCAGACGACACGGTGGACAAGATCGATCCCGAGAAGCTGCGGCAGAACGTCGCCGCCTACGTGGTGTTCCTCTGGCTGGCGGCCAACACGGACGTCGAGTTCCGGCCGGAACCGGCCGGCCCGGTGATCAGCGAGTAGCGGTGGAGCGCCACGGAATGTGCGCATGCGCCACGAGACTCACCGGACCCAGAAGGTGAACGTGCCGATCTGGGCCGGCGTGCTGCTGCAGGAATTGAACGACGCACCGCCGTTGTAGGAGATCTCATTGCTCGTCGACCAGCCGCTGAAATCGCGACGATACGGGCTCGACGTATAGGCCGTGTTCCGCAGCATGTAGGGGAAGACGAACATCTTCGGGTTCGAGTAGTAGTCCGGACTGCTCGGGTAGATGACGATGCCGTAGCCATTGCCCATCGAGCCACCGCACCCCGCGTTCCCGGCGTCCCGACCGGAGATCATCAGCTTGTCGCCACTCCCGAGCGTGACCAGCCGGTCGTGGTCGTAGCTGTAGTACTGGGATCCGGAACTTGTCGTGGAGGTGAGCTGGTTGTAGGACCAGGCGACACCCGCATGGTCGCCCGCCTCGTCGTAGAGCACCGTGCCAGAGGCATCCTCAAGCAGGACACGGACCTCGGCGCCGGTCCAGGAAGCCTCGGTGTAGTCCACGCAGTCGTCGAACCAGCTGTTGTTGGTGAGGTCTTCCGCCGTCGTGTTCTCGAGTTCGAAGCAGAGCGCCCAGCCTCCGTTGTTCATGTCGCAATACACCTCGAAGGCGTTGGACGTGTCGCCGTCGTCGTCGGGATCGATCCAGTAGGTGGCATCGGGCGCGGATGGGTCGACCGCCAGGATGTCCACGCAGGACGCCGCAGCATCCGCTTGCGTGAGACCCGGCGTGCAGCCCGTCCAGCATGTCGGGTCCTGGTCGTCCTCGTCCACGCCGCCATGAACGACGCTGTCATAGCCGTCCCCGTCCGCGTCGTAGTCCGACCCGCCATCGCAGTCCGCGTCCACGCCGTCGTACCAGATCTCGACTCCGCCGGGATTCACGGACGCGTCGTCGTCGTCGCAGTCGGAGTCATCACTGATGTAGCCAGAAGGCTGCGCGCATGAGAGGAGCGAGTCGAGCGGATCCCCATGGCCATCGCAGTCCGCATCCGCATACCAGCTTTCCGCCGTCCTGGTGTCGAGGGAGGCATCGGCGTCGTCGGCATCGCCGTCGCAGTCGTTGTCCCGCTCGTCGCATACCTCCGCAGCGCCGGGGTTGACGGCCGGGTCGCCCTCGTCGCAATCCCCCGTGACCGTCGCGAATCCTGCGCCCGGATCGCAGCCTGTCACCGACGTACCAGACACGCCATAGCCGTCGCCATCCGGGTCTGCATAGTACGTGCCTGTCAGCCCCTCATCCACGTCACCGTCGCAGTCGTCGTCGATGGTGTTGCAGGATTCGGTTCCGGAGGGCGAGATCTCGGCGTCGCTGTCGTCGCAGTCATCGCTGGTGGCGACGAAGGACGCCGGAGCATCGCAGGCCGTCACGCTGGGCGCGGCTGCGCCGTGACCATCGCCGTCCCCATCCGGGTACCAGGCCGACGCGTCCGCAGCAGACGCGTCATCGGTCTGCCCGTCGCAGTTGTTGTCGAGGCCGTCGCATACCTCGGTGCCCACCGGGCTCGCGAGCGCAGACGTGTCGTCGCAGTCCGTGGCGTCTGCGACATGGCCAGACGGGGGGTCGCACGCCGCGGTCCATGTGGCGGCGTCACCGTAGCCGTCACCATCCGAATCTGCGAAGAAGATCGTCTCCCCGACCGAGCCCGCTTCGTCAACGGCACCGTCACAGTCATCATCGATCTCGTTGCAGACCTCTGCGGCCGATGGGCTCACCGCAGCATCCCCATCGTCGCAGTCCTCGCAAGCGGGGACCCCATCCGCGTCGGCATCTGCGTACCCGACCGACCCGTCACAGTTGTAGTCCACGGGGTCGGTGCAGTCGTCTTCCGCTGCGGTCGGGTGGATGGCAGGGTCCGTGTCATCGCAGTCGGTGCCGTCGGAGACGAACCCCAACGGCTGTTCGCATGCCGCGTCCGTGACGTCTGGATCTCCGTAGCTGTCTTCGTCCGCGTCCCGGTACCACGTGGCCCCGTTGACTGCGTCTTCGTCGATCAGCTCGTCACAGTCGTCGTCGAGTCCGTTGCAGCGTTCCTCTGCGCCTGGAAAGATCGTGTTGTTCGCATCATCGCAGTCCACATCTGCATCGAAGCCATCTCCGTCGGCGTCGGGCGTGACCGCGAGGCCGTCTGCGTCCGCCTCCTTGTCCCCACACCCGGACATGGCCGACAGGAGTACCAGGATGCCAACCGAACGATTGAATGGAGCATGCATGGGATGAGCCTCATGGGTTTGGCCCACGATGCTCAGACCTTCCTCCGCCATCTGTCAAGCACACTTCCGCTCGGCATCGCGAGGCCGAGCGTCGGGCGCGATACGCGCGGGCACGGGAAGCGGTAGTCTCCGGCGGGAGCCCTGCATGACGCCCGACCCAACCACCGAGAAGGCCGCCACTGCATCGCGATGGCGCATGTGGGCTGCGATGGCGCTTCTGGCAGGCACGGCCTGGGGACTCGGGATGCTGGTGGGGCACGAACAGGGCTACCAGGCCCGCCAGGCCGAGGTCGCGACCCGCCCGGCGCGCAGCGCCCCGCCCAGGGTGGACCGGCAGGACCGAACCGGGGGCGCACCGACCGGCGCGGGTGACATGCAGGCCACCGTCGTCGAGGCCCTCCAGGCGCTCGGGTATGTCGACGGGCTCGTGTCTGCCGATGGACCGCGGGGGGTCGTTGACCACGCACCCGCCCGGACGCAGCCGGGGTTCAACCTCCTGGTCGGCGCGAACCGTCCCGAGGCGATCCTGATGAGCCTGGATGGCACACGCAGGCACAGCTGGAGCCTGTCCTTCAAGGAGGCCTTCCCTGACCAGCCCGCCGACCCGGAGGCTGTTGGCCGGCGCTACTGGCGGCGGGTGAACCTCCTGCCTGACGGCGGACTGATCGCGATCTATGAAGGACAGGGGCTGGTCCGGATCGACCACGAGAGCAATCTCGTCTGGGCTGCCTTCAACCACGCCCATCACCATGCGCGGGTGCTCGCGGACGGTCAGGTCCTGGTCCTCGTTCGGGAATTCGGCCAGAAGGATGGATTCCATCCCACGCGGCCGATCGTAGAGGATCACCTGGTGTGGATGGACCTCGCGACCGGCGAAGAACGACGGCGGGTCTCCATCGTGGACGCGCTCGTCGCAAGTCGCTACCGCCGGCTGCTTGACCGGTCCTGGACCGCCGGAGATGTGCTGCACACCAATACCGTGCAGGTGCTCGACGGCCGCCATGCGGGGCGCCATCCCGCGATGGCTGCGGGCCACATCCTGCTCACCCTGCCCAACATCGACACCCTGGCCGTCCTGGATCCGACGGCCAGGGGAGGCAAGGGCGAGATCGTCTGGACCATGGTTCACGGCTGGCGCTTTCCCCATGAAGGAACCCTTCTGGACAGCGGTCAGCTGATGATCTTCGACAACCAGGGAAACCAGAGCCTGAGCCGCATCGAGATCTTCGATCCGGCCTCGCACACCGTCACGTGGCGCTACGATGGGAGCCCGGAGAACGGCTTCTACACAGAGATCTGTGGTGCCGTACACCAGCTCGACAACGGCAACCTCCTCATCACGGAGTCACAGGACGGACGCGCCTTCGAGCTGACACCCGACAAGGAGATCGTGTGGGACTATCGTTGGGACGAATGGTCTGCGGATGATCCAGGTCTGGTCGCGATGCTCTTCGATGTCCAGAGGATCGCTGCCGACCACCCCGGTCTGTCCTTCCTCGGCGGACGCGGACTCGATGATCAGGGGTCGCGCTCCAGGCAGAGCACCGCGCCCGGTAGATGACCCCCCTGCGGTGGAACTCAGCGAGCATATGCCGCCCTGACCCTTGCCCGGGCGGAGTCGAAGTCGAAGAGCGGGAGGATCGACGCCACGTTCTCGGGGTCCGTGACCGAACGACGAAGCGCGACGGCCGCTTGCAGCCGATCAGAGTCGAATTCCAGGGCGCCGAGCACCTGGGCAAGCTCGTCGCACGACAACCGGAGCCCGGGGGCGGCCGCCTTGATCATGGCCACCTTGTCGGACCCGAACTGCTGGACGTCGAACCCTCTCAGCAACGCCTCGAGTCCACCACGCCCGTTTCGTGCCCCATGCCGGACTCCGACGACAGCGGCGTCCATGTCGGACGCGCTGGATGCCGGCGCGACGGGAGCATCGCCCGGAATCGGGCCCCCGGCAGAGGCACCGAACCCGGAGGCCTCGGCACCCGCCGTCAGTTCCGAAGCGGGCGGCATCGAGCGGATGCGCTCCTGCTCGGCATCACTGATGAAGCCCAGGACGTGGGCGGTGTAGCGGATCCTGTCCCCGGCCCCGGTCTGTTCCACGCACCAGTCCGTCTCCTGCATCGCCAGGTGGGTGTCATTCGCCAGGGCCTGCGCGCCCAGCCCGGTGGCGCGGCCGGCTTGCATCTGCGCATCGGCCCTCGCCCTGCGCCGTGCCGCCTGCTCGGTCCGGGAGGACGCAGAGTGCCCGACGACGTGGAGCCCACCATCGACCCGGGGCGGCGCGTCCACCCATTCCTCGCAGGTGCGGACCGCCTGCTGCGCATAGGGTGTCGGCGTGACCTTGAACGCAAAATAGACCGGATTCGGGAATTCCACGGCCCGCTGCCAGGCTGCGCCGTGGCTGAATGCGACGTCACCGCCCACCAGCGTGCTGGGATCCCGACCCTCCGCCGACAGCGACGCCTCGCGGCTGGCCTCGAAGTACACGGCACCGGTTCCCTGCAAGAACTCACCGACCATCCGGTCCGAGCATTGATCCGGCTGCGCCTTGCAGCATGCCGTAAAGGCCGCGGGGTCGTCGATCGTGCTCACCATCTTGCCCGTCAGCGTGTAGGCCACCCGCGCCACTCTTGAACCGCCGGCACTCGTCCGGCCCTGGGCCAGCAGCGGCACACCCATCCGTGCGCTGGCCGCGGTCGAGACGTTGAGCATCTCGGTCATCCGCACTCCCCCCCCGTCGACGTACCGCCAGCTGACGTGTTCCGAGCAGGCCAGCGTCATCCCGTTCGATTCATCGACATCCCCGAGACCAGCCGGCAGGAACCGACCCACGTATCCCGATGGGTCCGCATCAAAGGCATTCCGTAGGTATACATTGCTCGATGGCGCAACCGATGGTGCATGGATTCCGGAGGGCTTGGGGCATCCGGCAAGTGCAACGAAGAGCAGGGGATGGCATCGCATGGGGAGACTCCAGGGGTGGCTGGGGCAACATGTGCTCCGGGGTCTCTACGCACGCCGGACCCGTGGCATTCAACCTGGACCCGCCCCACACGACGCAGGCCGACCGCATTGGACCGTGTGCAGGGCGGGCGAAGAAAACCCATCGCCCCCGGCACGCGCGCGGCACGCTCCAGGCGATATGCTGCGCCCATGCCCACTCCACCCCTGCGCATCGTGGTCACCGGAGGCGCCGGCTACGTCGGCTCCATGCTGATCCCGCGTCTGCTTGCAGCCGGCCACCACGTCCACTGCGTCGACAACCTCATGTTCGGTGCCAACGCGATCCTGCCCCTGTTCATCGATGAGGGGTTCACCTTCAGCGAGGCGGATGTCCGCGACCGCGACGCCATGGCACGAGAGCTCAAGGACGCCGATGTCGTGATCCATCTCGCCGCGCTCGTGGGCTACCCGCTGTGCAAGAAGATGCCCCGTGAGGCGGTCGAGGTGAACGTCAACGGCACCCGGAACGTACTGGACCTGATGCCTGCAGATGCGCGCCTGCTGTACGGCTCGACCGGGTCCAACTATGGCGAGGTCAGCGGCATCTGCACGGAGGACACGCCCCTCAATCCGCTTTCCCTGTATGGCGAGACGAAGACCAGGGCCGAGCAGATGTGCCAGGCCCGGGGCAACTGCAAGTCCATGCGATTTGCGACCGCATTCGGCATCGCGCCACGGCTTCGCCTCGACCTCATGATCAACGACTTCACGTGGCAGGCCATCCACAACCGCTACCTCGTCGTATACGAGAAGCACTTCCGGCGGACCTTCATCCACATCCGGGACATCGCCCGGGCCTTCGTGTTCCTGCTCGACCGATGGGACCAGCTCGAGCACAGCGTGTTCAACGTCGGCCACGACTCGATGAACTACACGAAGGAGGACATCGTGGGCCTCATCGGCAGGCGTGTAGACTTCCTGACCCACTTCGCCGAGATCGGCAGCGACGACGACAAGCGGAACTACGAGGTCGACTACAGCCGGATCCGGGATGCAGGGTTCGAGATCGAGGTGGACATCGACAAGGGCCTTGACGAGCTGATCGGCGCACTGAAGCTGGTCCGCTTCCAGAACCCGTACTCGAACGTATAGGGGCCTCATGGACCTCCACGGCGTACGCGTGCTCGTGACGGGTGGCCGCGGCTTCCTCGGGCATCATGTATGCGCGGCCGTTCGTGCGCGCGGGGGCGAGGCTGTGGCCGTGGGGTCTGCGGAGGCCGACCTCACCGACCGCGACGAAGCCCTGCAGCTGGTCCGCGACATCTCGCCCGCTGTCGTGATGCACTGCGCAGCGCAGGGCGGCGGTATCGGATGGATGAAGTCCAACCCCGTGGAATCCGGGCGCGACAATGCGCTCATCAACACCCACATCCTTGATGCCTCCTGGCGCGGCGGCGCAAGGGCCTTTGTTGGCGCTTCGTCTGCCTGTGCCTACCCGCGCATCTGCCCGGTCCCGTTCCGGGAAGAGACCATGTGGGACGGCCCGCCGGAGCCCACGAACGGGCCCTATGCAGAGTCCAAGCGCCTGATGATGTCCCTCGGCAGGGCCTACCAGCATCAGCATGGCTTCCCCGCACGGTTCGCCGTTCTGGCAAACCTGTACGGACCCGGGGACCACATCTCTCCCGAGCGCGCGCACGTCGTCGCAGCGCTCCTCCAGCGCGTCGTGGCCGACCCCGACGAGCTGGTTGTCTGGGGATCCGGCACCCCCACCCGGGAGTTCCTCTATGTCGAGGACGCCGCGGATGGGATGCTCGCCATGCTCGACTGGGAACGCCCAGAGCCACTGAACATCGGCACCGGCGTCGAGGTCAGCATCGCCGACCTGGCGCGCGCGGTCGCACGCGTCGCCGGATACGCCGGGCCCATCATCCTCGACCGGACCAAACCGGACGGACAGCCACGAAAGTGCCTCGACGTGACCCGCGCCAGCCGGGAGCTCGGATGGACAGCGAAGACCGACCTCGAGACGGGTCTCGCGAAGACGGTGGCCTGGTACCGCCGCGCAATGCACCCATGACACGCCGCCTGTCTGCGCGGCTGGTCGCAGCCCTGCCCGGGTGCTGGCTCGAGCAGGTGTCTGGCGAGCCCGTGCCCCTCGATCCAGCCTTCTACGAGTCGGTCGAAGCCAGCCAGGGACAGCCCGGCATCGGTGGCGGCAGCTCGGTGCCCTTCAGCAGCCACGATGGCGACACCGTCGTCGTCCGGGGCACCATCGACTCTCAGCTCGAAGACCCCATCGACATCGACGTCCGCACTCCGGACCCGACCCAGGAGGGAGGCGTCAAGGGGCACGGCAAGATCCTGCTTGACGAGCCAGGCGCCTTCGAGCTGCGGGTGCCGAAGAACCTCGGGTTCCTGGAGCTTCAGGCGTTCCAGGATGCAGGGGGAGACGGACCCACGCCCGACGACCCGTTCGCCCAGGCCTCCGTGAAGGTCGCGTCAAGCGATGTCGACGGTGTCGAGATGGTGCTGGAGGTCGGTACACACGGGGTCGGCGGACAGAATCATCAGGAGGCGTCTCCGGGTGCGCCGGGCGGAGATCCGGGAGGAACACCGGCGTCCGAGGCCGGCACTCCCGGCGGCGACGGCGGGCCGGGTGGCGCGCGCGCTGGTACGACCGACCCCTTTGCCGGAGTGGCAGGTCCCCGCGTGACGCTGCGGGGTACCCTCGACCACAGTGGTCCCGAGAACGTCGATCTCGATCTCTTCGCACCCGACTCCGAAAGCGCTGGCGGACGGAGAATGCTCGGCAAGCTCATCCGGAAACCCGGTGCCTTCGAAGTCCAGGTCCCGGCCGGCTTCGGCCCCCTGATCCTGGAAGCGTTCATCGACATCAACAGCGACGGACCCGGCCCTGGAGACCCCATGGGTCGCCACGAAGGCAATCCGGTCATGGTCGGCGAAAGCGACCTGGAGGGGATCGACATCAAGCTGGCCGTCCCTGCAGACGGGCGGATGCCGATGGGAGAGCCACCGCCACCGCAGCCGGACGCCCCGGACCTCCGCTGACGCCTGGCGGCCCCTGGGCCCTACCCGAGTCCGTCCCGGGCGGGTATCCTGACTCCCCCGATGGAGGCTCCATGCACCCCACATCGCGCAACCACTGCGCCATCCTGGTCGCGCTCGGCCTTCTTGCCTGTACCCGTCCCGAGCACGTCAAGGCCACCGAGACCGGCAGCAGCAGCGTTGGCGGGGGCAGCGGCAGCAACAGCGGCGGAGGCGCAGGCGCGGGGACGGGGGAGGAAGAGATCCCGCCCATGATCATCAGTGGGTCACTCCGGGTCCAGCTCTATCGAGACAACGCGGAGGGCGAGGTCGAGTTCATGACCTGGGAGGACAGCGGATACGGCGACACCTTCCCCTTCGGCGCGTACTTCGTGGCCGCCATATCCGAGCGCACCGACATCCCTGGGAAGTACCGCTACATCGGCACGACGGTGTCATTCGACAACGCACCCGAGGGCAGTGAGTACACGATCGAGGTCGACCAGGAGGAGGACATCACGGGCCGGTTCCGGCTGTTCGCGGCAACCGACCAGTGGGGAGACAACATCATCCACAGCAGCGACCCGATCGGGCTGCATGCCGAGGAGTTCACACTCGAACCCGGCACGGACATCTCGGGCATGGACATCACCGTCTTGGTTCCATGGGAGGACCTGGAGGGCCGCACCGCTGCCGAAGCCGCCGGCGAGACGGGTGGCAGCCAGCGCGACTGCTCGGACGGCGTGACGATGAGCGGCCCGGTCGACCTCACGCTGGGCGGAGCCACGACCAGCGGCATCGTGTTCTTCGAGGACATGGAGAAGGTCGGCCCCCTCGACTGGACCTGGTTCGAGGCCTCTCCGGATGGGCAGGGCAACCTGCGGAGCAGCTACGAGCTGCAGACCTGCGCCGACCAGGGAATCATGCGCCTGATGGGGGCCACGGACAGCAACTTCAACGGGCTGATCGACCCCGAGGACCTCCTGGGGACCTACGCACCCACGCCCGACACCAACGGAAACCCGGTCACGGTGGCGTCGGAGAGCCTCCAGGACATGCGCGTCCAGATTCCGATCTTCGAGGTGGAATCGGGCGTCACCGTCGTGCCATTCGTCTCTCTCAGCGGCGTCGTGGGCGTCGGGGGCGGGACCTTTGACGACCTCCCGCCGGGGACTGAGGTCGTCGTCGCAGCCTTCAAGCGCCGCCCCCAAGGCGAAGTCACGCTGGAAGGGATCGAAGACCAGGCCTATGACGTCAACCGGTACGAGTGGCCCGACATACAGGGACAGACGAACGTGGGCTACGACCTCACCGTCCCATCGAACACGCTCATGTATCTCTGGGCCTTCGCGGACACCGACAGCAATGGAAACGTGAACGAGGTGGGCGAGCCGGTGGCATCCGGCGGCATCGACGACAACGGGCGCGTCCAGACCGATACGGCATCCCGGTCCGAAGACCTGTTCCTGGTCTTCTTCCTCGACGGCGGAGACCCCGCCCGGTGATGACCACCGGGAACAGCCGGGGACCGGCGGGGGTTCCGACCGGTGGCGACAACCCCATGTGGTAGAACCGGGGCCCGTCGCTCCTGGAGGTTCACGTGGCGTCTCTTCTTGTCCGTACGCTGGCGTCCGTCGCTCTCCTCGCCCACGCGGGTCCCGCTCTCGCCGGGGCCACCCAGTCCAGCTTCAAGAAGGAGACGCGGAAGGGCGCCAAGTACTGGTCCGGAATGGCGACCCATGACATGAAGGACGACACCGCCTGGATGGTGCCCGGCGAGTCGGAGAACGTTGGCGAATGGCTGATGTTCGACGTCCCCAAGGTCGATGTGGCCGCCATCGGGATGAACGTTGGATGGGCAAAATCCGAGGACACCTTCAAGGACTATGCGCGCGTCAAGAAGGTCCGGATCGAGGCCTTCGAGTATGACGACTCCATGGAACTCGTTCCCGCGGGCAAGCCCGTGGAGATCGACTTTGCCGATGAGATGGGCCTGCAGGTGGTGTCGCTCCCGGAGCCCCTCAAGGGAAGCAACGGGACCAACGGCAAGGTCAAGCTCATCGTCAAGGAGGTGTACGAGGGGATCGACTTCCCCAACATCGCCGTGTCGGAGGCCATCGTCTTCCTCACCGAATTCGACGTGCCCTACAACGTCACGTCCATCTCCCACGAGGATGACAAGAACAGCCGTGAGGCGTTGATTGATCTGAACGACAAGACGGTCTGGGTCGGCCCTGCGGAGGGCGCAGCCTTCACGCTCTCGAGTCCATCCGCGGCCCTGGCGAGCGTGACGCTCCAGCATGCCGGACCCAACTATGCCCGCCCCAAGAAGGTCGAACTCATCGCCCAGGGCCGCAGCCGCATCGTCGACCTCCCAGATGGAGCACCCCAGCCTCTGTGGGTCCCCACCGTCTTCGGATACACCGGCGGTTCATGGGGTGATGTCGAGATCAAGATCCTCGAGGTCTACCCCGGCAAGAAGGCTGCAGACCAGCTGGGTCTTCAGGAGATCGGCGCCAAGGCCAGCAACAACGACGCCTTCTAAGCCCGCTGGACGCTCGCTGCGGCGCCACGCTCCTGCAGCGCGGGCCTGCATTGCGACCGTGGCCCGCCGTCCCGGACCTCAGCGGGACAGGAGCTCCTCGTATCGCTCGACCTTGGTCTCAAGATCTGTGAGGACCGGCATCCAAGCGCTCTTCTCTCGGAGATT